>JALWSU010000287.1 GCA_026993485.1 Thiotrichaceae bacterium
CAATAAATCATTAAGATGCGTTTGTGCCTAAGTTACATCAACTATTTTGCTATTCATAATTTTATCCTTTTTGTTTGAATCAAAATTTACAGAATTTTAGGATTTTCAAAATTTTATCGTTCCCACGCTCCAGCGCACGAGAGTAAACAACTCGTACAAGGTAAGCTTGCACTCCGATTTACTCGGGCTTGGAGTTCAAGATTAGCTTGAACTAGCTTTTATAGCATTACCCGTTTAGCTAATAAAATACGCTAAAAAAAATCGCTGGTTGCGAATTTGGTTTAACAATGCTAACTAAGAGTTTCTACACATTTTGGCTAAAAACCTCCGAGGTTTTGGAAACCTCGGAGGTTTAATCTCACTTTCTTCTTGCATTGGTACTTATTTCTGACAAAGCCCTAATTCCTGCCGCGCTTGAACTAATGACGTATTTGCAAGTTTCAAAATTTCTCGACCAAGTGTTTGATTATTATTAATTATTTTTTCAATTCCTTTTGAAAGCCACATTGGTAACAATGGACTCTTAAAATCACTAATTGTTGGATTAAAATCAATCAACTTAAAATTACATAAGCCACCAGTTTTTTTTATAATGACTTGAATTGTCATGGAAATTACTAAATTTTGTTCTTTATTAGTATCAGCATCATTTATTATTATTTTAAGATAAGCCAAGTTACTTGGTAGTATAATTGTATTGTCGCTTAAAAGTTTCATTAGTCTTAATGGACTAATGTCAAGGCGAATATTGGAATAAAAAACAATAGCTTTTACAATACCAAAACTTTGTTTCATTAAAAAATCTTGATTATAAAATGATGCTTCTAAGTCACATTGAAACTCGTTATTTATTACTTGTGCTTTACCATCTGGTGAGTTAGCACATTTTATTTGATTAAAAATGGGAGTTCCAAAGACTGCTGATGGAAGTAATAGAATCAGTAGAATAGCAATCAGTTTTCGATTATTCATAGTTCACAAAGCATTTTTAGTTCAGTGTTTTTGATGGATTTAATTCTGTTAGTGATTTTTAATGCTATCTGCTTTTCTACAGAATTTTTAACAAAATACCAATAAGCCTTAAATAAGGCAGTATCATAAGTATGCCCCATAGCAGTTTGGCTCTTAATATCTAATTTGGTTATTTTGCAATTTTGCTCGATATAAAAATCAATATTGCTTTTGACGATAAAATCATATGGGATAAAATACTTTTTTCCCTTGAGTTTGAGCGTTAAGGTAATTTTTCCAGGAATTTTATTTGTACCATCTAAAAAGATGTTAGCTGATATTAGTGTGGCAGCACTTTCAGTGCCTGGCAGGTTTTTTGAAATCTCTTGCTCTATACCCTTTTGTTTCAGTATGTTGTTTAACGAGATTTTAATTGGCTCAGCTTGTACAGTAAAATTAAACAATACAAGAGCAATAAAAATTAAGTATAGTATAGTTCTATAGGATAATTTCATAATTATTTTAGATTGTATATCTGTGAAGACAGATTATTATATATTGATATTAAAGTTGATTCTAGGAATAAATCGATTCAATTAAGTGTGGTAAAAAAACCATGAAAATACACCTAAAAATTTGGCGGCAACAAAATCGCAACACTCCAGGAAAACTGGTTGATTATAGCCTTGATAATATTATTCCAGAACTGTCTTTTTTAGAAATGCTAGATATTTTAAATGAGGAACTACTAAAAAAAGGTCAAGAACCGGTGGCTTTTGATCACGATTGCCGTGAAGGTATTTGTGGTATGTGTAGTCTTTATATTAATGGCAGGCCACACGGTCCTGATGAAGGTGTTACTGCTTGCCAATTGCATATGCGTAATTTCAAGGATGGAGATACGATTTATATCGAGCCTTGGCGAGCTAAAGCTTTTCCAGTATTGAAAGATTTAATCGTTGATAGATCCGCTTTTGATAGAATCATTCAAGCAGGTGGCTACATTTCTGTTAATACGGGTTCGGCTCCAGATGCTAACACCATTCCCATTTCTAATAATAATGTCAAAGTAGCCTTTGAGGCAGCAGACTGTATTGGTTGTGGTGCCTGTGTAGCTGCCTGTAAAAATGCCTCAGCTATGCTCTTTGTTGCTGCTAAAGTGTCACATTTAGCCCTCTTGCCACAAGGGCAGGTAGAAAAACAATTAAGGGTTGAAAAAATGGTAGCTCAAATGGATAAAGAAGGTTTTGGTAGTTGTACAAATACTGGAGCTTGTTCTTATGAATGCCCCAAAAAGATCTCATTGAGCCATATTGCTCGCCTTAATCGTGAGTATTTATCGGCTAAGTTGACTTCTAATAATTAATCAAAACGTAATTGGAGTCCAAAGCTTTCGCTTTGGCTGGTCGCCCAAACGAAGTAAGCGTAGCTAAAGCTAAAGCTTTGGACTCCATACTTAGAACCTCACGCTTTAGTCGCTCGCTTTTTTCTCGCAGGTGGTGCTTTTGGTTTTGGTTTTGGTTTTGGTTTGATTGGCTCAACGTTATAATCACTTAGTGCCACACTGACATCATTAACGCCTTGATTGAAAGTTTCTAAGCGTTCATTGGGAATAAAATAGTTTGATGATAATTTAAACGGAAATAATGCCGGGCTATAATTGACTAAAGAATGTAATGTGGCTGAATCCCCATTACTAGCGATTAAAGCGGCTTCCAATATCCAAGATGTTAATTCGGCATCAGTTAATATCAATGACTCAGTTGCCGCAAATTGCCCTCGTTTATCGGTTGGTTTTAAAATTCCCCATTCTACCCAAGAGAGTATTAATTGGCGTACTGCCCTTTTGATCGTCTCTTTCTCTCCCATTTTTTCAGTAATACGTTTTTGCACTTGCGCTGTTGAAATCTCATTTTGGAGTCGCAATAATCGCCCGACAATTTCCGCGCTAGTAGCAAAAAATGGATAACTCGCCATTGCCATCCCCCAATATATTGCTACTCGTGTTTTTTTTGGCATACGCTTAAATAAGCGTAATCCATCATTCCTAAATGATTCAATGGGTTTTGGTACATTAAGCCACATTTTCGAGAGAATAGAGATAGTTTTTTGCCGAGTATTACCTTTAGCAGTGCTACCTACTGAAACTTGATCAGATAAAAATGTATCTAATTTTGCCCGAATTAATTTCGGGGGCTGTCCTTTTAATTTTTGTTGGATCGTCATATTTAACCAAGCTGGTTTTATGAGTTGGCTAAATCCGATTGTTGCTTTTTGAGCCATTTTGCTAATTTCCTATTTTTTGTTTGAAAAGTTTAAGACTTACGCATTGACAAGTGAGGTTTTATAAGTTTTTTAATAAAAACAAACTATTAAAATTTTAAACTGACTTGGAGTCCAAAGCTTTAGCTTTAGCTTAGCTTCGCTTACTTAGTTTCGCTTACTTAGTTTGGACTGTCCAAAGCTAAAGCTTTGGATTCCAAGGAAAAAAATAGTTTGTCAATGCGTCAGTCCTTAAAGTTGTTTTAATTGTCTCAAACAAATCCGAAGTTGTCCATGCTTGATTTATAATTATTTTATTTTATCTATATTTATCATAAATAAATTTTAGCATTTTTTAATGCTATTTTTCTTATGATTAGCCCTTGAGATTAAAACTTGTGTCCTTATTATTAGCAGCCGTTGATGCTAAGTGTTAATAATCACACTGAATTAGACTAGTAACACAATTTTTAAGATATTTTAATTATTGTTTTTTAAGGAGAATGATAATATGCAAATCCGTCCCTTACATGATAGAGTGATTGTTAAACGTCTTGAGGAGGAAAGAACCAGCCCTGGTGGTATCGTCATCCCAGATTCTGCTACTGAAAAACCCATTCGTGGTAAAGTGTTAGCTGTGGGTAATGGCAAAATCCTAGATAATGGTCAAGTGCGTTCTCTTGATGTCAAAGTTGATGATATTGTGCTATTTGGCAAATATTCTGGCACTGAGGTGAAAATAGATGGTGAAGAACTGCTGGTGATGCGCGAAGAAGACATAATGGGTATTATTGAAGCTTAATTTAGTCAGTATAACACAACTTTCAACTTTCAATGTTAAAAGGAAAAAATTATTATGGCAGCAAAAGAAGTACGCTTTTCTGATGATGCACGTCAACAAATGATTAAAGGGGTGAACATTCTAGCAAATGCTGTGAAAGTCACCTTAGGACCTAAGGGTCGTAATGTAGTACTTGATAAATCCTTTGGTGCGCCTACCATCACAAAAGATGGTGTGTCTGTAGCCAAAGAGATTGAATTAGAAAATAAATTTGAAAATATGGGCGCACAGATGGTTAAGGAGGTGGCTTCTCAAACTTCTGACCTTGCTGGTGATGGTACCACAACTGCTACCGTTTTAGCCCAATCTATTGTCAAGGAAGGCATGAAGGCTGTAGCTGCAGGTATGAATCCTATGGATTTAAAACGCGGTATTGATGCAGCAGTCACTGCTACTGTCGAACAATTGAAAAAACTTTCTAAACCTTGTGCGGATGATAAGGCAATCGCTCAAGTAGGTACAATTTCTGCCAATTCTGATGAAGCGATTGGTAATATTATTGCTAAAGCAATGGATAAAGTTGGAAAAGAGGGCGTAATTACTGTTGAAGAAGGATCGACATTAGATAATGAATTAGATGTAGTTGAAGGGATGCAATTTGATCGCGGTTATTTATCTCCTTATTTTGTAACTAATCAGCAATCAATGACAACGGAATTAGAAAATCCGTTTATTTTGTTACATGATAAGAAAATTTCCAATATTCGGGAAATGTTACCTATTTTAGAAAGCGTTGCTAAGGCTAGTCGCCCACTATTAATTATTGCTGAAGATGTTGAAGGCGAAGCCCTTGCGACTTTGGTAGTTAATAGCATTCGTGGCGTTGTCAAAGTTGCAGCAGTTAAAGCTCCTGGTTTTGGTGATCGTCGTAAGGCAATGTTGCAAGATATTGCAATTTTGACGGGTAGTCAAGTGATTGCAGAAGAAGTGGGTTTAAGCTTGGAAAAAGCTAGTTTAGATGATTTAGGTAGTGCCAAGCGCGTTACTATTACTAAGGAAAATACCACTATTATTGATGGAGCTGGCAAAGCAGCAGACATTAAAGCTCGTGTTGATCAAATAAGAGCACAAATTGACGAAGCTACTTCTGATTATGATAAAGAAAAATTGCAAGAGCGCGTTGCTAAATTAGCTGGTGGTGTAGCTGTGATTAAGGTTGGAGCTGCGACTGAAGTTGAAATGAAAGAAAAGAAGGCGCGTGTAGAAGATGCCTTACATGCAACTCGCGCAGCGGTCGAAGAAGGCGTTGTTCCAGGTGGTGGTGTTGCTTTAATCCGTGCTAAACAAGGATTGAGTGAGATTCCTGGAGATAACCCAGATCAATATATGGGTATAAAAATTGCCTTGCGTGCTATGGAAGAGCCATTACGCCAAATCGTCGCCAATGCTGGAGAAGAACCCTCTGTAATTCTAAATGAAGTTGCTAAAGGTGAAGGCAATTATGGTTATAATGCTGCGACTGGTAAATATGGTGATATGGTTGAAATGGGAATTTTAGATCCAACCAAAGTGACTCGCTCAGCCTTGCAAAATGCCGCATCTATTGCTGCTTTAATGATCACTACTGAAGCAATGGTAACAGAGTTACCGAAAAAGGATGATGCTATGCCAATGCCTGCTGGTGGTGATATGGGCGGCATGGGTGGCATGGGTATGATGTAATCCATAGTTCATCTGAAAAAATTATTTTAATTATTAATACAATCCTCTGATTTTTTTATCTAAAAAATCAGAGGATTTTTTTTGTTTGCGACCATGATTCTTAAGACCTTGAACATTTATCCAAAAATATATCTTGAGTTATTTGGTGTTTTGATTTAATATACGAAAATTTAACTAACTAATTTTACGTATTATAGTGACACACTGTAACAAAGCTACTGAATATCAAAAAATAATTTTGATAAACTATAGCCTACAACATCTTGTAGCCTTAATAACATGGCTGATATCAAATTATATAGGAACATTTTTTTATGTTAGAACATCTTTATTACTTGAAATCAGATCTTGATCGGCAAGGTATCTTTTTTTGTTTTAGTGGCCCTCTGTCTCAAACACTTTTGATGGAAGTGGGTGATACATTAAGAAATAAAATGGCAAAGGATAAGACTAACCCTTCAACCATAATCAAGGTTTTTGCGATGTTTATTGAACAGGCGCAAAACATTATTCGTTATTCCGCTGAAGAAGTTCTTTATGATGAAGCTTTGGGTGGATTAAGAAATGGTATTGTTGCAGTTGGTTATGATAGCGGGCATTATTCTGTTCTCTGTGGAAACATGGTTAAAAATAAGGATGTTAGTATTCTTTCTGAACAATTGCAAAAATTGCAAACAATGAATAAGGAACAACTGAAAACTTATTACAAGGAGCAGCGTAGAAAAGCACCTCATGAAAAAAGTAAAGGTGCAGGATTGGGATTTATTGAATTGGCGCGACGCTCAGTCACACCCATTCAATTTGATTTTAGAAAGATTGATGAAAAGCATTCATTTTTTTCTTTAAAAACAGAAGTATAGGTGGTAAATCATTATGGAAGATTGGAAACTTGAAGCGACCAAGCATACACCAGCAATTAATTTCACTCCTGATAATAATTTACTGGAAATTAAAGGGGAATGTTATCCTGAAAATGTGGCTAAAATTTCTCTTCCTCTTTTTTCTCATTTGGATGAATATTTACAAGATCTTCAAGATAACGAGATATTTACAGTTAATATTGAATTAAAATATTTCAATAGTAGTTCATCAAAAATGTTGATGAATTTGTTTGACAAGTTAGAAAATGAGGTAGCGAATAATGGTAAAAATATTATTGTTAATTGGATTTATGATCCAGAAAATGATACAATCGAAGAATTCGGCGAAGAATTTCAGGAAGATGTCGATTCTTTAACTTTTAATTTAGTTCCAAAATAACAAATTACTTGAGGTTACACAGCATTAATAATAACGTGGTTATTAATAACTGAATGTTACGCAATCTAGTTCCCACGCTCCAGCGCAATTTATACATAACATAAATTTTTCACAATATGATTTTATTATTGTTATCGTTTCCAAGCTGGATATTACTCTCTTATACACAAGTCAAATTTGTCATTTATTTAATATAGTTATGTATAAAATAATAAGTATAAAACAATGGCTCATATCTTAATAGTGGATGATTCGCGTACTGAAGTTAAATTTATGAAACTGATTCTCGAACGTGAAGGATATGAAACTTCAGAAGCTTATAATGGTGAAGATGGCATAGAAAAAGCGAAGGCTCTACAACCTGATTTAATTCTTATGGACATCATCATGCCAGGAAAGTTCAATGGGTATCAAGCAACTCGCTATCTTACTAATCATCCTAAAACCAAATTCATTCCTATCGTTATTGTATCTACCTTAAATACCCCCAATGATCAAGCTTGGGGGGGTATGATGGGTGCAATTGGATATTTACCTAAACCTTTTAAAGAGAAACAATTATTGGAAACTGTTCAACAATATTTGAATATTTAGGCTAAATTTTCTTAAAATCAAAAACGGAGTTAATTAACTGTAACAAATGAACTTATATAAAGCTGTTTTAGTGTTAAGTATTGCTAGTTCCAGCGTTTACGCTGGGCAATGGCAAGCTTTGCCAGATACGCCACCAATTCCAGCAGATAATCCGCAAACACTGGAAAAAGTTGAACTTGGCAAAATTTTATTTTTTGATCCTCGGCTTTCTAGTACTGGTACAGTGTCTTGTAATAGTTGTCATAATGTCATGGAAGCTGGTGATGATAGTCGTCCTGTTTCTATGGGTGTTAAGGGGCAGAAAGGGGGACGTAGTGCGCCAACTGTTTGGAATAGTGCCTTTTTATCTGTGCAATTTTGGGATGGTCGCGCTCCTACGCTTGAGGCTCAAGCTAAAGGTCCGGTGACTAATCCGATTGAAATGGGAATGAAAGATTGGGATACGACAATGGCACGCCTGAAGTCAATTCCCGGTTATGCGCCCCTATTTAAAGCTGCTTTTGGAGAAGATAATCCAATGACAGCGGATAATGCGGTTAAAGCTATCGCGGCTTATGAAAGAACCTTGATTACGTCGAATTCGCCTTTTGATCGTTATGTCAAAGGCGAAAAAACGGCTTTATCTAGTCAACAAATCAAAGGTATGAATGCTTTTGCAAATCTTGGCTGTACAGCTTGTCATTCGGGCGCAAATTTTAGTGGTCCAACTATGCCTATGGGTACTGGTTGGTTTATGAAATTCCCCACTTATGCTGGTAGTCAATATGAGAGTAAGTATCGCTTGACAGAAGATCAGGGGCGTTACGAAGCCACGAAGAATCCGGCAGATAAGCATATGTGGCGTGTCCCAACTTTGCGTAATGTCGCTTTAACAGCTCCTTATTTTCATAATGGAGCTGTGAAAACTTTAGATGAAGCTGTCCGCGTTATGGCTAAGACTCAATTAAATAAAGATTTGAGTGATGAAGAGGTGCAAAATATTGTTGCGTTCTTAAATGCTTTAACTGGTAATTTTCCAGCGCAGTTAATGCCACGTTTGCCGGGCATTTCTGGTAAAAGTGTAATTTCTGAATAATTATCAATTTAATTGCCCCCAAAATTGCCCCCAAATAGGCAATGCCATTAAGTTAAGATAAACCTACGAGGTTTTTAAAACCTCGTAGGTTTGATTTTAAGAAAAACCAGTGAGCTTCTCAGTTTCTAATTTTTTTGAAACCTTCTCAGCAATTTCTCCCCCAACTCAACGCTATTGGATAGCCTATAGTGGCGGCTTAGATTCCCATTTATTATTACACACACTGGCACAATTGCGCCCACAGTTAAAACCAAATTTACGCGCTATCCATATTCATCACGGTTTACAAGCTGAAGCCGATCAATGGGCAAATCATTGTCAAGATGTTTGTAAAAGCTTAAATATTCCCTGCGAAATTAAGCGAGTTCAGGTAAACACAGGGCATGGAGAAAGTCTTGAAGCTAATGCTCGTACTGCTCGCTATGAAGCCATTGCCCAACTACTCGCCCCAGACGATGTTGTATTGACTGCCCAACATGCAGATGATCAAGCTGAAACGGTTTTATTACAATTATTGCGTGGTAGTGGAGTTGCTGGTTTAGCAGCTATGCCAACAGTCACTCGTTTAGGAACAGCTTGGCTAGTACGTCCTTTATTAACTTATACTAGAAGCGAATTATATGATTATGCTAAAAAAATCGGCTTGCGCTGGATAGAAGATAGTAGTAATGCTGATACTAGGTTTGATCGTAATTTTATACGCCATAAAATTATGCCAGTTTTACAACAACGTTGGCCAAGTGTAAATAAGATTTTCAGCCGTGTTGCTCATCATCAAGCCGAAGCATATGAATTAATGCAAATCTTAGCGAAACAGGATTTGCAAAACTGTGAAGGAGAAAAACCTGAGCAATTATTTTTACCAATTTTATCTTCCCTGAGTGCCGCACGACAACACAATGTATTACGATTTTGGCTCAAAAAACTTGGTTTACCCCTACCTTCAACTGCACAACTGCAACAAATTTTCACTAAGCTAATAACTGCAAAATCAGACAGCCAACCAGTAGTTCAGTGGCAAGGTGGCGAAGTACGTCGCTATCGTCAATTTATTTTTGCTATGCCCAACTTGCCCAGAATTCCAGATTATTCCTACTCTCTTAAATGTAAATTACCTCAATCCTTACCTTTACTTTTGCCATTAGGAAAATTAAGCTTTAATCAAGTACAAGGAAGAGGAATAGCTTTATCAATAGGAACACGATTAAATATACGTTTTCGCCAAGGTGGCGAAACTTTTCGCTGGCATGGGCATCAACGGGTTGTAAAAAAATTATTACAAACAGCTCAAATTCCACCTTGGATACGTCATTATATTCCATTGATTTATAACGATGATAATCTATTAATAAGTATTCCTAATATTGGAATTGCAGATGGATTCTTAGCAGGAGCTAGTGAAATTGGATGGGAGATAAAATGGGAATTCTAAAACTCGATTATAGTATTTCACTCGATTATCAAGTTTTTTTTTGCTTGACAAATTGTATTTTCTTTAGTACCAATACATACTACTAATATTTGAATTATAAGAATTTTAAAGTATCTTGGAGTCCAAAGCTTTAGCTTTGGCTGAAATCCCAAACGAAGTAAGCGAAACGAAGCCAAAGCTAAAGCTTTGGACTCCGATTATTATATAATCTTTAAATATCAATAGTATTAATTTCAATTCAGATTTTTTTCAAAAAGTCAAGAAATAAAAAATTGATCATTTTCAGAAAAAGATTTTGGTCAAAAACCTCGGAAGGTTAGCTACGCTTACTAGAGTATTAAACACTATAAAATTTCAACCATTCTAACAGCCCGTCTAATTCTTCAATCAATTCTTTAGGATCATAAGCTTGTCTGCTTTGTTTTTCTACCTTTACCTTTTCAGCTTCTTCTATCAGTGGTGGTTGTTCTTCTATTAATTCTTTGGGGTGTCGAACTGGTAGCGTAAATTTATGTCTGTGTCGCCTTCTTTATAAATGCACGGCTTTGAATTTTTGCTTGGTCTATTTCCACAGGCTGGTAATAAAGTCTCGGTACACTACTTGACCTAGTACCACCTGAATCTAAGTACTTATGCACAAATTATATATAATATAATATATCCCACACATAAAACCTAAAGATTCTATATTCTATGAAAAACTGGCAATTTTGGATAGACAGGGGCGGTACTTTCACGGATATTGTCGCCCAACATCCCGATGGACATTTATTATCTCATAAACTCTTATCGGATAATCCCCAACATTATCAAGATGCTGCGGTGCAGGGTATTCGTGATATTTTGGGCTTAGCTCAGAATGATGCTTTGCCGCCTATTGCTGCTGTAAAAATGGGTACGACGGTAGCGACTAATGCTTTGTTGGAACGTAAAGGTGAGCCTACTGCTTTAGTTATTACTAAGGGTTTTGGGGATGCTTTGAGAATTGGTTATCAAAATCGCCCCGATTTGTTTGCTCTTAATATTGTTTTACCTGAATTATTATATGAACAAGTTATTGAAGTCGAGGAGCGTTTTTCTGCTGAAGGTGAGGAATTAAAAGCGGTTGATTTGGAACAAGTTAGAACTAATTTAGCCACAATTAAGATTCAAGGTATTGATTCTATTGCAATTGTGTTTTTGCACGCTTATCGTTATCCTCAACATGAACAGCAAGTGGCTACATTGGCGCGTGAATTAGGATTTTCTCAAGTTTCGGTTTCCCATGAAGTTAGTCCCCTTATTAAGCTCGTAAGTCGTGGCGATACAACGGTTGTAGATGCTTATTTGTCTCCAATTTTGCGGCGTTATGTTGATAGTGTTGCTAGTCAGCTTGGAAATGTTAATTTGTTGTTTATGCAGTCGAATGGTGGTTTGACGGATGCAAAGCTGTTTCAGGGTAAAGATGCTATTCTTTCGGGGCCTGCTGGTGGTTATGTGGGTGCGGTTAAAGTCAGTGCTTTAGCTGGTTTTAAGAAAATTATTAATTTTGATATGGGCGGTACTTCTACAGATGTGTCGCATTTTGCTGGCGAATATGAGCGCGATTTTGAAACTCAGGTTGCTGGTGTACGGATGAGAACGCCGATTATGCGGATTCATACTATCGCTGCTGGTGGTGGCTCGATTCTGCATTTTGATGGTTTGCGTTTTCGAGTTGGGCCAGATTCTGCGGGTGCTAATCCTGGACCAGCTTGTTATCGAAATAATGGCCCTTTGACTATTACTGATTGTAATGTAATGTTGGGCAAGCTGCATGGGCGTTTTTTTCCACAGGTTTTTGGTGAGTCTGGAACTGAGGCTTTAGATGAGGCTATTGTTAAGAAAAAATTTGCGGAACTAGTTCCAAATAAATCTGCGGTAGAAGCGGCTGAGGGCTTTTTAAAAATCGCTATTGATAATATGGCTAATGCGATTAAAAAGATTTCAGTGCAACGCGGTTATGATGTTACTGAATATACTTTGTGCTGTTTTGGGGCTGCGGCTGGACAACATGCTTGTTTAGTCGCGGAAGCTTTAGGAATGCAGACGATTTTAATTCATCCACAAGCGGGAGTGTTATCAGCATTAGGTATGGGTTTGGCGGATATTCGCAGTTTGCATGAAAAGTCGATTACAGCAGAACTAGATGATTCTTTAATTTCTGAATTGACAATAGTTTTAAAAGATTTGGAAAATCAAGGACGTATAAAATTATATCAACAAAATATTCCTGATAATGCAATTACAGTTCAATATAAAGTACATTGCCGTTATGCAGGAACTGATGCTGCTTTATTGGTAGATTTTGGTTCTAGTGCAGAAATTCAAGCGGCTTTTACAGCGGCTCATAAGCAGCGTTTTGGTTTTGTGCGTGATGATCAATCTTTAATTGTCGAAGCAGTATCGGCTGAAGTAATTGGCAATATTGGACAAATTAATGAAAATATTAAGCTGTCACCAACCAAAGGATTTAGTTTTGATACTGTTCAAATGTTTAGTTCGGGGCAATTTTACGATACACCTGTTTATTATCGTGATGATTTAGGCGTTGGACAGAAAATTTCTGGGCCTGCAATTATTATTGAAACAACTGGGACAATTGTTGTTGAATCTAATTGGCAAGCTGAAGTTACTAATCGCTTAGATATTGTTTTAACGAAAAGAAAAATCTCTTCAAACTTATTAAAAACCAATCTAGCCACGAAGAAAGTTGATCCCATAATGTTGGAAATTTTCAATAATCTGTTTATGTCGATTGCGGAACAAATGGGGGCGACTTTAGCTAATACTGCTTATTCTGTGAATATTAAGGAGCGTTTAGATTTTTCTTGTGCAGTATTTGATGAAGTTGGAGATTTGATTGCAAATGCTCCGCATGTGCCAGTTCATTTAGGTTCAATGGGTGATAGCGTCAAAATGGTGATTCAGGAAGTTGGGGAAGCAATGCAGGCTGGAGATGTATTTGTATTAAATAATCCCTATCGCGGTGGTACGCATTTACCTGATGTTACAGTAATTACTCCAGTTGTTGCGGATTCTGGCAAGGTGCTGTTTTATGTAGCATCTCGCGGACATCATGCTGATATAGGTGGAATTACCCCAGGTTCAATGCCAGCACATAGTAGCAGCTTGGATGATGAAGGGGTAGTGATTGATGTATTTAAATTAGTAGATAAAGGCAGATTACGCGAAGCTGAAATTCGGGAATTGTTGATTAAGGGCGGCGCACGCAATGTGGCACAAAATTTAGCCGATTTACGCGCACAAATTGCGGCTAATGTAACTGGTGTACAAGAATTAAAGAAGATGGTGGATCATTTTAGTTTAGAAGTGGTGCAGGCTTATATGCAGCATGTACAAGATCATGCGGAGGCAGCAGTGCGTAAATTATTAGTAGTATTAAAAGAGGGAGAATTTCGTTATGAATTAGATAATGGTGCGGCTATTCAGGTTAAAATAACTATTAATAATCAAGAAGGTAAAGCAATTATAGATTTTAGTGGCACTTCAGCCCAACAAGCTAATAATTTTAATGCTCCAGTTTCGGTATGCAAGGCAGCAGTGCTATATGTGTTTCGGACTTTGGTAAAAGAAGATATTCCGATGAATGCGGGTTGCTTAAAACCGTTACAAATTATTATTCCAGAGGGTAGTTTATTAAATCCAAGTTATCCAGCCGCAGTAGTTGCGGGCAATGTGGAAACTTCGCAAGCGATTACGGATGCTTTATATGGTGCGCTAGGTGTGATGGCAGCCTCGCAGGGAACTATGAATAATTTTACTTTTGGTAATGATAAATATCAATACTATGAGACTATTTGTGGCGGTTCAGGTGCAGGGGATGGTTTTGATGGAACTTCTGCGGTGCATACGCACATGACGAACTCACGTTTAACTGATCCAGAAATTTTAGAATGGCGATTTCCAGTATTATTAGAGTCGTTTCAAATTCGTCAAAACAGTGGAGGGGATGGACGTTATCGGGGCGGAAATGGTGTAGTGCGTAAAATTAAATTTAGGGAAGCTATGAAAGCTGCGATTTTATCTAGTCATCGACGTGTGCCAACTTATGGGATGTCTGGTGGTAAAGCTGGTAAAACTGGTAACAATTGGGTGCAAACGGTTGATGGTTCAAGAAAAAATTTGGCAGCAACAGCAGAAATTGATATGCAAGTGGGAGATGTGTTTGTGATTGAAACTCCGGGTGGTGGGGGATTTGGTTGTTTGTGAGGCTGGATTGGAGTTCAAAACTAAACTAAAACTTTGGATTCCAATAGAGGTGTTGCAAAATAAAACCAATCTGACGGTTTCCATTGTCTGAACCTTGATTACAAAGGATTATAAGGATTGTAAGGATTGCCTAATTAATCGCTTCTAACCCAATCCTGTAAATCCTTTTAATCCCTTAAAATCAAGGTTCAGACAATGGGTGCAAATTATTTGCCAACAACTCTAACAAGCCAAAGACAGACCTGTCAGGTTAAAAAAAACAAACCTGACAGGTCTTGAAAAATTGGTGGCATTTTTGAATACTATTTTAAGTTTGTGTGGTGGCACAAGGCTGCCATAAGATAGTATTTCAGATAAATATTTTAGCCAAAAACCTCCGAGGTTTTCAAAACCTCGGAGGTTTAAACTTAGTTCATTTTTTCTCCGCAGCCACACGAAATCCAAACAGGCTGTTTCGATTTTCTGGCTGGCTTCGGCTACGACTGGCTGCACGACTGTCTTTAGAATTTATGTACCATGAACCGCCACGAATTATCCGATAGTCCCAGTTTCCCCCGCTTTCCCAAATACGACCATCTTTAGGTGCATCTTTGTAATTACTATGCCAAGGATCAGCTACCCATTCCCAAACATTACCTACTGTATCGTAAACTCCAAAGGGATTTGGTAGGAAATAACCCACTGGGGCGGTTTTTTGATCATCCCATTTACTGCCACAATCAGCGCAGTTTGCGAGGTTTTTGCCAATTTTATTACCCCACCAATAGTTTGTTGTTGTTCCTGCCCGTGCAACATATTCCCATTCAGCTTCGCTGGGTAGGCGATATTGCCGCTTGGTTTGTTTGGTCAACCATTTGGTGTAGGCTTGGGCATCTTGCCATGAAACGTCAATTACTGGTCGATTACAGCGTCCCCAAGTGTAATCTTTGGGTTTTCTTCTCCCAGTGGCTTTAACAAATTGGTCATATTCTTTGAAAGTCACTTCATAACGGCCGATTGCAAAGCTTTTGATTGAAACTTGATGTACTGGTAGCTCTTCTTGATTTTTGTTACTTTGAAGATTTCCCATTTTAAAACGCCCTGCGGGTATTTCTACCATTTCGGGACCCCAACCGCCTGTTTGTAAACGATCACGGAAAATTTTGGGTAAGTGTTTGCTAATGTTTTTGAATATTTCAGGCTGTTGCTCTAAAGAATTCAGGTATTTGAGTTTATAAAAGGTTTGTTCTTGTAGTTGTGTTAAGCATTTTTCTTCATTTCTTCTTATTTCTTGTATTTGTGCTAAATATGCGGCTTCTTCGGCAGTTTGTCGTTGTATATTTTGGAATTTTGGTATAAATGTATGCCACATTTGTTGTAGAACGTTCTTGGTGTAAAATATATAAATTATATTAAGGCTAATTGCTACTATAATACCTATGAGTATCCAATGATAAAATCTCAATTTTACTGCCATATAATAATTGGAGGATTTAAACAGATTCCTATTTCTATCTCTCCGATTTAATAGGATTTCAATCCACTGTTCTACATTTTGTGGTCGATTGGTTTTATATAAATTTAATGCGGCATCAATGCCTTGCAAAAAATGTTTGGAGTAGAGATGATTACCTATTTGTGTTGCTGGTATTAAAGGATCGGGTTTATTGTGGAGGTTGATCAGATTTTCTCGCTCAGTGGCTTCTATTGGCGGTTTACCACTGATGACATAATATAAAACGGCTCCCAAACCATAAATATCTGTCCAAGGTCCTTGATTGTCTTGTTCGGTTTGATATTGTTCTAGTGCGGCGAAACCGGGTGTAACAACTTGATTGATATTACGAAAACTTCTATCAATAGTATAACGTGCGGCACCAAAATCAAGCAAAACTGGGCTTTGATCTTGATCACGTAAGTAAATATTACTTGGTTGAATATCTTGATGTAAAAGTCCTGCTTCATGTATTGTTTGTAATGCTGATAATAGCGGTAATACAATATCCATTAGTTCGGTTTCGTTTTTCAGAGTATCTGTTTTTATAGCATCTTTAAGGCTTTGCCCTTTTATATATTCCATAACAATATAGGCGGTGTTATGCAATTCAAAATAGTGTAATACTTTCACAATATTAGGATGTTCAAGCTTGAGAAGAGTTTGCCCGTCTTGACGAAATAATTCTAAACCCCAAGCAATATATTCCTGATATTGTTTAAATTTTGGTAAAACATTCTGATTCTCTTTTCTAATTGCTAAATGTTTTGGAAAATATTCTTTAATAACAACTACTTTTGAATATTGTGCGGTATTATGAGCAAGGTAAGTAATGCCAAATTCTCCTTGTCCAAGAATGGATTGGATACGGTATTGTTCTAATTGATAGCCACTTGGTAGGGTATTATTGGTATTATTGCTGATTACACTCATGTTTTCAGATAAATAAAATGTTTGTAATTTTGTTATAATGAACGATTTTTTAATTTTAAACAACCTAACCTATTAAGGATGAATTATGTCACGAGCCTTTAATTTTAGTGCTGGTCCTGCAAA
>JALWSU010000288.1 GCA_026993485.1 Thiotrichaceae bacterium
AATAGTAAAATAATGTCCACCATCTTCATCATCACAACCAATTAGTTGCTCAACACCTTGTGCAATTAGTGCTTGGCGTGGAACACAAAAATGGGCTTTAGAATTGACTGGACCATAAGAGCTAAAATGTCTCATAATTTATTTCTGGTTTAATGTATAAAAATAATTATACCAAACACTGTCATAATTTAGATGTATTCTCGTTCATGAAACGCCTCAAAGGGCAACCACAAGGGATTGCCCCTACAAACAATGTTGTAGGGGCAATCCCTTGTGGTTGCCCTCCAGCGTCACTGCCATTAAGTTAAGCTTTAAAATCAGACCTCCGAGGTTTTCAAAACCTCGGAGGTCTTTAGTAATCTAACAATTCATTTACACTATTAAGCCTAAAATAGTTAAAACCTTTGGCTTCCTTACTTCTATCTCTCTCAATCTGGCTAATACCCACCTGAATAAAATCAACTTTCGCCTCTCTAGCAGCAATATAATCACTACTAGAATTGCCAATATAAACACAACGGCTGGCAATTACTCCAAGTCTATGAATACATTCTAAAATTGGTTCAGGACTAGGTTTTTCCGCTATCAGTTTACCTACTGCGTTTTTACTTCCAGCACTAATGATAAATTCATCACTTTCGATAAATTCACCTACTAAACCATGAACATTTTTTAAGGCATATAGGGCTTCATCAGTAGGTCTACTGGTAACAACGGCACAGATTACACCGCGTGTTTTTAATTTTGGAAAAAAATTATCATCATACATTTTTTTTTCGGCAATATTAATCAAGCCTTGTCCATTAAAATGAGGCTTGCCCAAATAAAGAGATTGAAAATATGCTTTCATCTCAAGGTATTCGGCTGAATCAGACAAAATTTCATTCAATAAATTATTCTTTAAAGCTTCTGCCCATTTTTCTTTGGAAAAATGTTTAACTAATTCCATTAATAACCAAGTAACATTCCAATCATTATTCACTCCATAAGTTATACCTTTTGAACGTACTAAACTTAAATCTTTATCACTTACCTCTGTTAAAGTGAATTTGTTTACGGTTTTCTTGATAGCCTCATCATAAGATTTAGAAGTATCAATCAAAGTGTCATCAACATCAAAAATGATTGCTTTATAAATTTTATTCTTAATTTTTATGGACATAAGCAAATGTAGAGAAATTATAGTATTTCAGATAAGTATTTTGGCGAAAAACCTCCGAGGTTTTGAAAACCTCGGAGGTTTAGCTACCTTAGTTTTTAAATTATTAGAGTTGTTGCCAAATAATTTGCACCCATTGTCTGAACCTTGATTTTAAGGGATTAAAAGGATTTACAGGATTGGGTTAGAAACGATTGATTAGGCAATCCTTACAATCCTTATAATCCTTTGTAATCAAGGTTCAGACAATGGAAACCATTAGTTTGATTTTGCAACACCTCTATTTTTCTAAAATACTATACGACCTCATAAACTCCCCTTAGTTGAGGGCATAACATTGTGCATACGCGAATCAAATTCCACCGCCATGCGTATTGCTCGCCCAAAAGCTTTAAAAATAGTTTCCGCAATATGATGAGCATTTCTACCGCGTAAACTATCAATATGCAGCGTAACTAAAGCGTGGTTTACAAAACCCTGAAAAAATTCATAAAACAAATCTACCTCAAACCCTCCAATTTGGGCGCGGGGAAAATCAACATGAAATTCTAAACCGGGTCGTCCAGAAAAATCTATCACCACCCGCGATAAAGCTTCATCTAGGGGAACATAAGCATGTCCATAGCGGCGAATACCAGTTTTATTTTCCAACACTTTACTAAAAGCTTGCCCCAAAGTAATACCAATATCTTCTACTGTATGATGCGCGTCAATCTCTAAATCCCCTTTAGCAACAACATCTAAATCAATAACTCCATGTCGTGCCACTTGATCTAGCATATGTTCCAAAAATGGCACACCAGTTTGAAACTGAGATTTTCCCGTACCATCAAGATTAAGTTGCACCTCAATTTGTGTTTCAAGGGTATTGCGTTGGACACTAGTTTTGCGATCAGTCATTATTTCTGGGTTCCTAAAAATTTCTGTAAAAAAATCTGATTCTCATCAGTAGTCCCCACAGTCACCCGTAAGCAATTCTCTAATAAAGGATGACTACCATGTAAACATTTAATCAAAATTCCTTGTTGTTTTAAATTCTCAAACACGCTTTGCGCTTCAGCCACGCGAAATAGGATAAAATTAGCTTGACTTGGCCAAGCTTGGACAGAATCAATAGCATTAAGGGCTTTAAGTAAATCCTCTCTATCCTTTCTAATTTGCTGCGTTTGTTGTTCTAAAACTGCATAGTGTTGCAAAGCAAAACTTGCCGTTACTTGAGACAACACATTGATATTATAAGGTAAACGAGTTTTATCAATCTGTTCTAACCATTCCACTGGCCCAGCTAATAAACCCAATCGCAACCCCGCCAGCCCCAATTTGGAAACAGTACGCATAACTAATAAATTCGGATATTCTCCCAAGCGTGACATAAAGGTTTGCTCAGCAAAAGGAGCATAAGCTTCATCAATAACTACAAGCCCGGTACTAATTTCTAATATTTGTTCTATGTCCGAACTCGCAAAGGCATTACCAGTAGGATTATTCGGATAAGCCAAAAAAATTAAAGCTGGTTGATGAGTTTGAATTGCCTCCAACATTGCTGGCAAATCCAATTTAAACTCATTAGCATCTAAAGGTACACCGATATATTGCATCCCAACCACTTGTGCAATAATGCGATACATAACAAAGCTAGGTTCAGGTGCCAACACTGTTCGCCCTTTACCATTTAAGCTTAATATCAACATTTGGATTAATTCATCAGAACCATTTCCAAGAATTACATCCATATTTTCAGGAACTTGCATAATAGTGCGTAAATTTAGTTTTAGCTCACGCGCTGCTGGGTCTGGATAACGGTTCAAAGCCGTACCACGCAAAACCTGAAGCCATTGATCAATCAATGCCTGATCCCACTGATAGGGATTTTCCATTGCATCAAGTTTAATCGCATCACCGGGATCGGGGACATGGTAAGCGGTAAGCTGTTGAATTTCTGGACGTATCCACTGATTAATCGTGTTATATTGTTTCATATTGATTTTAAAAATTTAACTAATTCTGAATTGGAGTCCAAACGAAGTAAGCGTAGCTAAAGCTTTAGCTTTGGAACGGCGTGTTTATACTGCATATTGTCAGCTCGTGCAGTATAAAATATCATGTTTTTTTTCGCCCTAAATTGTTACAATCCAAGGTAAATTTTGTAAATTATCTTTCGATACAACTTTAGGATGTGCATCAATTGCTTTTAATCTTCTCCCCAATTGAATTTGCAAATTAGGCAAATCCCAGTTAGATTGTTTCAAAGTTCTTCTTTTAGGTGGTAATTCTATATGAACAATGACTTTTATTTGATTGATATTTAAAAATTTTTTAGCAATCGTTACTTCTGAATCTTTTGAATTATTGGGGTTAATTTTCATTGGTAAAATGGCTGCTAAAGTTGAAATGACTTTATTTATGATTGCTTCAATTAATTCATTTGGACTTAATATCTTAGTATTAGGATTAGTATAATCTTTGATTTCAATTAAATAACCAATATTCTGATGAACTGCAAGTATATCAACGGCTTTAATTCCGTTCGTCATTTTACTAAAATGTGTACGATAAAAGCTAGTATCATCAAATTTTATAGCATCACAATTAAAGTCAAAGATTAATTTTCCCTCAATAATTTGCATAATGACTCTTTTTCATAAATCTATCACTTTGTTCTAAATTTTCATCTAAAATCACCAAATCCTCTAAATCTTCAAGATTTTCACTTTGAGAAATTCGCAAATTCTGTTCTATTCCCAAACTAAAATATTTAATATTAGTATTCACTCTCCTTAAAATTTCAAATTCTTTGATTAAGAATAAACTATGTGTATTGATAAATATTTGCACACCAATTGAGGCTAACTCAATCAAAATTTTAGCTAATTTTCTAATTAATTTCGGATTTAAGTTAGATTCTGGTTCATCCCAAAACAAAATAGTATTTGCATTTAACGAGCCATTAGCAATTAAATGTGAAAGAGTTCCAATTTTCCTCAAGCCTTCTGCAACTAATGCAATTTCCAATTTTTTGCCACGATTAGCTAATAAATAAACTCGCCCTTTTTCTAATAGTAGTTTTCCATTCAATAATGTTTCTAAACTATTTAAAATTTGTTTTTCTGGAGCAGGAATTTCTTTTAATACTAGTAAACCTAATGTTTTAGCTAGGTGATAATAAATTTCATCAAAAGGCAGTTGTCGTGTTAAATAAAGGGAGATAAAACCATCATAAAAAGATAATATTTCTTTAGTTGGAATAAATAAACTATCCTGTTTGAGGAATTTTGCAGGAAATTGATTCTTATCAAGATTAACTTGAATTTTGGTTTTGGGTGTAAAATTAAATTGAATATTATATTC
>JALWSU010000289.1 GCA_026993485.1 Thiotrichaceae bacterium
ATTAATTTTTTCAAGAGCAACATCAATTTTTTTAATCAATTTACGCTCCCGATCTCGGTTACGCAATTCTATTGATACCTCCTCCTCCAAAGACGCACGATCATTGGGATCAGGAAAATTTGAAGCCGACGCTTCTTGCAATTGATGCACTGTCCGATTAACCTCAGCAATTAAATTATTTTTCCAATTTAATAAAATCTGCCGAAAATGCTCAAGCTGCTTATCGGACATATATTTTTCCCCTTCAATGATTTCGTAAGGGTTAAAAATGGGTTCAGTAGTATTAGGATTTGACATAAATCAGTCTCTTGTTAAACAAGCATTTTGTTTTATATATCAAAAATTGTCTAAACACGCAAGTCAAATTATTGTTTTTTTATTAAAATATTTTTCCTGAACTTAATGGCAGTTCATCTCCGCCAAAACGCTGGACTAAGCAAAACTAATAATGTGAAAATTTCTAAGCGTCCCAATAACATTGAAAAACTTAGTATCCATAAACCAATGTCACTAATACTACCATAAGTTATTGCAACCTCTCCTAAACCTGGACCTGTCATATTCAAAGTCGCTGCGATACCAGAAAAAGCAGTAACCATATCTACACCCGTTGCCATAAACAAAATTGATAAAAAAACGTAACTAGCTATATATAAAAAGGCAAATCCCCATACCGCTTGCGTTACATTATTTGGTACTTTCTTATTAGCAATTTTCACCGCAGTGACAGCATGAGGATGAATCAGGCGCATAATTTCCTGCCCTGCCTGTTTATATAACAAAATAAATCGTATTATTCGCAAACCTCCAGCCGTTGAGCCAACACAGCCGCCAATAAATCCACTAGTCAAGAGCAAAATAGGCAAAAATAAAGGCCAAGCACTAAAATCCGCAATTCCAAAACCAGTACTACTGATAATTGAAATTACTTCAAAACTGGAATAACGCAGCGCAGTCCAAAAATTACTATAAACCCCTTGCCACATTAGCACTGCTAGAGTAACAATAATCAGCACTAAAACTATATAAATAAATACACGTCCTTGAATATCATGCCAATATTGGCGTAAATCCTTTTTATGCCACACCATAAAATGCACGGTAAAATTAAGGCTACCCAAAATAATAAATATCATCGCAATGATTTCTATTATTGGACTATTGAAATAAGCTAAACTAGCATCGTGGGTAGAAAAACCACCAGTTGCAACAGTTGAATAACTATGTCCAATAGCATCAAATAATGTCATGCCTGCCATCCAATATGCCAGCGCACAGGAAATTGTTAAAGTTATATATATATATAACAATGACTTCGCACTATGGGCTAAGCGAGGAGTTAGTTTATTATCACGCATAGGAGCAGGCGTTTCGGCTCGATATAATTGCATACCTCCAATACCTAGCATCGGCAAAATAGCTACTGCTAAAACAATAATCCCTAAGCCACCTAACCAGTGCAATTGTTGACGATAATACAAAATTGACTTAGGCAAACTATCCAAACCACTAATCACTGTAGCCCCAGTGGTTGTAAAACCAGAAACCGCCTCAAACACTGCTTGAGCATGACTTAAATTCGGCACAAATAAAAACGGCAATGCCCCCACCATACTGAGGACAAACCAAAACATCGCCGTAATCAGAAAGCCATCATGCAAATGCAGCTCTTTTTTGGCATCTCTAGCTGGAAACCAAAGCACGATTCCAATCCCAGACATAACGAAAAAAGCGACAATAAAATCCCATAAAGCTTCATCTTGATACCATAATGACACTGCTATTGGTGGAAACAAAGTGAAACTAAATGAAATCAAAAGCAAACCAAGAATACGTTGTGTGACAGAAAGTTGCATTTTTAGCCGTTAAGTTTCAAAATACTAGCATGAACACAATTAACCGTATGGTGCGAAGTTAAAACCGCCATTCCTCCTTGCCTTGCATGTTCATCAAGCAAAGTTTCTATCATACGAATAGCGGCTTTATCCAAAGCCGTAAATGGCTCATCAAGTATCCATAATTTCGCCTCATTTACCAATAATCGGGCTAAAGCAACTCGGCGTTGTTGCCCAGCCGACAGAGTACGAGCTGGTACATCTTCAAAACCATATAAACCCACCTTATCCAAAGCCTCAAGCAAACTAATAGAATTGGGCTTAATTGACAAAGCCCGTGCCATTGCCAAATTTTCTAAGGGTGTCAACTCAGCTTTAACCGCAGGATGATGTCCGATATAAGCCAAACTAGCCCAATAACTTGATTGAGTTTCCTGAATATCCTCATTATTCCAATAAACTGTACCCTCAGTTGGCAAAGTTAAACCACATAAAATACGCAATAAGCTGGTTTTACCGCTACCATTGCGCCCCTCTATTTGGATTAAATGTCCCGAATCCAGACTAAAATTTAAATCCTCAAACAATACCCTATCATCTCGGATACATTGCAAGTGTTTAATATTCAGCATAGCTTTTAATTATAGTGAATAAAAATAAACATAATAGTAGCATAATACCCAATGATATGATTAAATATCATAGTTCCCTACTTAATTAAGTAATGACTGATAACTGGAAATACTATCCTATGAATATCACCGATATACTTACATTTGGTGTCAAAAATGGAGTCTCTGACTTTCATATCTCAGCAGGAATGCCACCAATGGTGCGCGTGGATGGGGATATGCGTAGAATTGATGTACCATCCCTTGATCATACGCAAGTGCGTGACATGATTTATGACATCATGAATGACAACCAACGCAAAGAATATGAAAAATACATGGAATGTGATTTTTCATTTGCGATTCCCAACGTGGCACGCTTTCGTGTCAATGCCTATGTTCAAAATCGTGGCGCGGGCATGGTTATTCGTACCATTCCCTCAACAATATTAACTTTAGAGCAATTAAATGCGCCACCAATCTTTAAAAAATTCGCCATGACACATAAAGGCATTGTCACCGTCACTGGGGGAACTGGTTCTGGTAAATCAACCACTTTAGCAGCGATGATCAATTTCCGCAATGAATCCGAATATGGGCATATTCTCACAATTGAAGATCCAATTGAATTTGTTCACCAAAGCAAACGCTGCCTAATTACCCAACGTGAATTTAAACGCGATACCTTAAGTTTTGAAAACGCCTTAAGAGCCGCCTTGCGTCAAGACCCTGATGTGATTCTAATTGGTGAATTGCGTGACTTAGAAACCATTCGCCTATCATTAACCGCCGCAGAAACTGGCCACGCCGTCTTTGGAACATTGCATACTAGTTCTGCCGCTAAAACCATTGATCGTCTCATTGACGTATTCCCCACCGCTGAAAAACCCACGATTCGTACCATGTTATCTGAATCACTACAAGCCGTAATTTCTCAAATCTTACTAAGAAAAGTAGGCGGTGGGCGTGTTGCTGCCCATGAAATAATGGTAGCAACCTCAGCTATTCGTAACTTAATTCGTGAAAGCAAAGTTGCCCAAATGTATTCAGCCATACAAACTGGGCAAAAAGATGGTATGCAAACCTTAGATCAATGTCTTATCAATCTCATCAAAAAGAGACTCATAACAAAAGAAGATGCCCGTTCATTTGCCGTTAATAAAACCAACCCAGCATTTAATTAAAATCAAAAGGTAATACCACATGAACAGAGATGAAGCAATGAATTTCATGATAAAATTGCTGAAACTGATGACCAAAGAAGGAGGTTCGGATTTATTTATCACCGCCGAATTTCCACCAGCGATGAAACTTAAAGGCAAAATGACACCCCTAACGAAAAAACCTTTAAGTCCCAAAGAGTCTATGGCCTTGACTCACTGCATTATGAATGAAAAGCAACTCAAGGAATACGAAGAAACTAAGGAATGTAATTTTGCAATTAAACCACCTGGCTTAAGCCGCTTTCGTGTCAACGCCTTCGTACAACAAAGCTGTCATGGCTTAGTAATCCGTCGTCTTGAATCTGAAATTCCCAATTTTGATAAACTCAAGCTTCCACCTATACTTAAAGATATTATCATGGCAAAAAATGGCCTGATAATAATGGTAGGCGGCACTGGCTCGGGTAAATCTACAACAATGGCAGCCTTAATTGATCACCGTAACCGCACTGATTACGGACACATCATCACCCTTGAAGACCCGATTGAATATGTTCATTCGCATAAAAATTGTATAATAATGCAACGTGAAATTGGAGTAGATGCTCATAGTTGGGAAGCAGCTTTACACAATACTTTACGCCAAGCACCTGATGTAATTTTAATTGGTGAAATTCGTGACGCTGAAACCATGAATTTTGGCTTAGAATTCGCACAAACAGGCCATTTAGCTATGGGTACTTTACACGCCAATAATGCTAACCAAGCCATTGATCGTGTTTTAGGTTTTTTCCCCACAGAAAAGCAAAAGAAAGTCCTACAAGATTTAGCTCTCAACTTAAAAGCGATTATTTCTCAACGTTTAGTCAAAACAATTGATGGCGGACGAACTGCTGC
>JALWSU010000290.1 GCA_026993485.1 Thiotrichaceae bacterium
CTCCTTCACTAGTCAAAGAAGGACTACCAAAAGAAGAAGCAGAAAAAATAAAAGCCGACCTCGAAGAAGTTGGGGCTACTGCTGAAATTAAGTAATTTTTTGATAAAAAAGCCTCCGAGGTCTGATAAAAAAACCTCCGGAGGTTATAAAAACAACTAACGACCTCCGAAGTATAGTTCTCCTAGGAGGTCTGATAAAAAAAACCTCCGAGGAAAACAATACCTCGGAGGTTATAAAAACAACTCACGACCTCCGCCCCGCGGTATGGTTTTCCTCGGAGGTCTGATAAGAAAAACCTCCGCTCCCTCCGGAGGTTATAAAAAAAAACAACTCACGACCTCCAAGGTAGATAAGAAAAACCTCCGAGGAAAACCATACCTCGGAGGTTATAAAAACAACTAACGATCTCCGAGGTATAGTTCTCCTCCGAGGTCTAATTTAATAAACTAACGACCTCCAAGGTACGGTTTTCCTCGGAAGTCTGATTCCATTCATTATTTTCCAATCCGCCTAATTATGACATATTCATTTACAGAAAAAAAACGTCTTCGTAAAGACTTTGGCAAGCAACCCAGTATATTAGATGTACCTCACCTGCTAGCTATCCAAATAGACTCCTACAAAAAATTCTTACAAAAAGAACTACCACCTGAACAACGAGCTGAAATTGGATTACATGCAGCGTTTAAATCCGTGTTTCCAATCGAAAGTTTGTCTGGTCATGCTGCCCTTGAATATGTAAATTACCGTCTAAATGAACCCACCTTTGACGTTAACGAATGTCAACAGCGAGGAATGACTTATGCTGCCGCATTAAAAGTAAAATTGCGTCTAGTGCTTTACTCAAAAGATTCAAAAAATCAAACTGTTAAAGACATAAAAGAAAATGAAATCTATTTAGGCGAAATACCCTTAATGACAGAAAATGGAACTGTCGTTATCAATGGCACCGAACGAGTTGTAGTTTCTCAATTGCACCGCTCCCCAGGAGTATTTTTTGACCATGACAAAGGCAAAACCCACTCATCTGGAAAACGCTTATACTCAGCACGAATTATACCCTATCGCGGCTCATGGTTAGACTTTGAATTTGACCACAAAGACTGTTTATATGTAAGAATAGACAGACGGCGAAAATTACCCGCCACAATCTTGCTACGAGCCTTAAACTACAACAACGAAGAAATGCTAGCCCTATTCTTTGAATTTCAACATATCAAACGAATCGGAACCGAATTCTTCTGGGAACTAGATTTAAAAAAACTTGCTGGACAAGTCAGCAATTTTGAAATAAAAAATCCTGAAACTGATGAAATCATTATTACCGTTGGGCAACGCATTGAAAACTCAGACATAGAACGTTTAAAGCAAGCCAAAATAAAATTAGTTCCTCTTCCAATTGAAAAAACTGAAGACGGGCGTTTAAGTTCCTTATTATTGGGGCAAATTTTAGCCAAAGACATTATCTCCCCCAAAACCGAAGAAATCTTAGCCAAAGCTAATGACGAAATAACAGAAGAACTACTAGAACAACTTATAAATAACGAAATACAAGAATTTTATACACTACTAGAAACCAAAGACCTAGAACGCGGACCCTATATCTCCAACACCCTACGTCTTGACACCACAACAACAACCATAGAAGCGCAAATCGAAATTTATCGGATGATGCGACCAGGCGAACCACCAACAAATGAAGCCGCTGAGAACCTATTTACTCACCTATTCTTCACCCCAGAACGATACAACCTATCCATCGTAGGAAGAATGAAATTTAATCGCCGAATAGGTAGAACCGAACTCACAGGACCAGGAACCTTAACCAAAGAAGACATCTTAGAAGTACTACACACATTAATAAACATCAAAAATGGAATTGGAACCACTGACGACATCGACCACCTAGGCAACCGTCGGATTCGTAGCATTGGAGAAATGGCAGAAAATCAATTCCGTATAGGACTAGTACGAGTAGAACGCGCCGTAAAAGAACGTCTAAGCATTGCTGAAACGGACAAACTAACACCACAAGAACTAATTAATGCCAAACCAGTATCAGCAGCAATAAAAGAATTTTTTGGCTCCAGCCAACTCTCCCAATTCATGGACCAAAATAACCCACTATCCGAAATCACCCACAAACGGCGGATTTCGGCTTTAGGACCAGGAGGACTAACACGCGAACGAGCAGGCTTTGAAGTACGTGACGTACATCCAACCCACTACGGACGAGTTTGTCCAATTGAAACCCCAGAAGGACCGAATATTGGACTAATAAACTCCTTAGCCATATATGCTAGAGTTAATTCCTATGGCTTCTTAGAAAGCCCCTATCGACGAGTAGAAAATGGACAAGTACTTGATAAAGTTGATTATTTATCTGCAATTGAAGAAGAACACTATATTATCGCTCAAGCCAATGCGCGTTTAGACGAACAAGGCTACTTTCAAGACGAAATTATCCCTGTGCGACACCAAAACGAATTCACAGTAGCTGAAAAACACCAAGTAAACTACATGGACGTATCACCAAAACAAATCGTCTCAGTTGCAGCCGCCCTAATTCCATTTTTAGAACACGACGACGCTAACAGAGCCTTAATGGGCTCCAACATGCAACGGCAAGCAGTACCAACTTTACGCGCCGAAAAACCCCTAGTTGGAACCGGCATAGAACGCATCGTAGCCAGCGACTCCGGCGTTACAATAGTAGCAAAACATAGCGGTATAGTAGACTCCGTTGACGCTGGACGTATTGTAGTACGAATAAACGAAGATGAAATTAAAGATAGTGCAAACAGTTCAGGAGTAGACATATACAACCTAACTAAATACATTCGCTCAAACCAAAATACCTGTATCAATCAAAAACCCCTAGTAAAACCAGGCGACCGTATTCACAAAGGAGACATCATAGCCGACGGCCCCTCCACAGACTTAGGAGAACTAGCTCTAGGCCAAAACATGCTAGTAGCCTTCATGCCCTGGAACGGCTACAACTTTGAAGACTCAATCTTAATCTCCGAACGAGTTGTCCAAGAAGAACGATTCACCTCAATTCATATTTTTGAACTCACCTGCTTAGCACGAGATACCAAACTAGGGCCAGAAGAAATTACCGCCGACATACCCAATGTCAACGAAACCGCACTAAGCAACCTAGACGAATCCGGAATAGTCTCCATTGGAGCCCAAGTAAAACCAGGGGACATCCTAGTTGGCAAAGTCACCCCCAAAGGAGAAACACAACTCACCCCTGAAGAAAAGCTCCTACGAGCCATATTTGGAGAAAAAGCATCTGACGTCAAAGAAACCTCCCTACGAGTACCCAGTGGAACCAGAGGCACAGTCATAGACGTACAAGTATTTACCCGTGATGGCCTAAAAAAAGATGCGCGTGCCATTCACATTGAAGAAACCGCCCTAAAAAAAATCAAAGACGACTTAGAAGACGAACGACGTATTTTTGAAGCCGACATCTTCCAACGAATCAAAAAACTCTTAATCGGACAAACCGCACTAGCTGGACCCAATAACTTTGAAACTGGCACAATTATAACAACAGACTTTTTATCTGACTTAAAACCATATCAATACCTAGAATTTCACCTGCAAGACACAGAAAAACATGCAGAACTAGAAACCTATGCCGAACAAATAAAACAACAACGCCAACGTTTCGACGCACTCTATGAAGAAAAGCGACGCAAACGAACTGCCGGAGACGAACTCGCACCAGGAGTACTAAAAATGGTCAAAGTCTATCTAGCCGTCAAACGATCCATCCAACCCGGCGATAAAATGGCAGGACGACACGGCAATAAAGGAGTAGTATCCATAATCGTACCAGTAGAAGACATGCCCTACACAGCAGATGGTCGCCCAGTAGACATAGTCCTAAATCCACTCGGAGTACCATCACGCATGAATGTCGGACAAGTCCTAGAAACCCATCTAGGCTACGCCGCAAAAGGACTAGGAGACAAAATAGGGCAAATTCTATCCGAAATCAAAAAGGCAACCGACAAAAACGCCAAAATTCAAAACCTACGCCAGTTCTTAGACCAAATTTACAACAGCACCGGAAAACCAGAACAACTAGAAACATTTACCGACACCGAACTAATCGAAATGGCCCACAACCTACGTAACGGAGTACCAATGGCCACCCCAGTCTTTGACGGCGCCAGTGAACAAGAAATCAAACAATTACTCAAACTAGCCGGACTCTCAGAAACCGGACAAACAACCCTATATGATGGCCGAACCGGAGAAGCCTTTGAACGCCCCGTAACCGTCGGCTACATGTACATGCTCAAACTAAACCACCTAGTAGACGATAAAATGCACGCCCGCTCAACAGGACCCTACAGCCTAGTCACCCAACAACCACTAGGCGGCAAAGCTCAATTTGGTGGCCAACGCTTCGGCGAAATGGAAGTATGGGCACTAGAAGCCTACGGCGCATCATACACACTACAAGAAATGCTAACCGTAAAATCAGACGACGTAAGAGGACGCACCCAAATGTATAAAAACATCGTCGATGGCAACCACCGTATGGAAGCAGGAATGCCAGAATCATTCAACGTCCTAATCAAAGAAATTCGCTCATTGGGAATTGATATAGAACTCGAACAAACCTAAAAGCTTGGAGTTCAAGGGCAACCACAAGGGATTGCCCCTACATCATTGTTTGTAGGGGCAATCCGGTTGCCCTTATTTAACATATTGGAGTCCAAAGCTTTAGCTTTGGGCGACCTGCCAAAGCTAAAGCTTTGGACTCCAATTATTATATAATCTTTAAATATCAATAGTGTTGATTTAAATTTAGATTTGTTTCAAAAAGTCAAGAAATCAAAATTTGATCATCGAGTATCAGGTTTTTTGCCTAAAAGCAACAAAATCATACAAAGGACAACCAACCAAATGAAATACTTCCACCACATCCTAAACAATCACGAACATATAGCAGACTTCGACAAAATCTGCATCAGCCTAGCCTCCCCAGAAAAAATCCGCTCATGGTCATTTGGAGAAGTAAAAAAACCCGAAACCATCAACTACCGCACCTTCAAACCCGAACGAGACGGCCTCTTCTGCGCTAAAATCTTCGGACCCAACAAAGACTACGAATGCCTATGCGGCAAATACAAACGACTCAAACACCGCGGAGTAGTCTGTGAAAAATGCGGCGTAGAAGTCACCCAAGCAAAAGTCCGAAGAGAACGCATGGGACACATAGACCTAGCCAGCCCCGTAGCCCACATCTGGTACCTAAAATCCCTACCATCTCGCATGGGACTAATGCTAGACATGACCCTACGAGACCTAGAAAGAATCCTATACTTTGAAGCCTACGTCGTCATCGACGAAGGCATGACCAACCTAAAAAAAGGAGAACTACTCTCAGAAGAAAAATACCTCAATGCCCAAGAAGAATATGGAGACGAAATTCAAGCCAAAATGGGAGCCGAAGCCGTATTTGAACTACTGCGTTCCCTAGACTTACCTAACGAAGTTAAACGACTCCGTGAAAACATTAACAGTAGCAGCTCAGACGCCAAAATAAAAAAATATACCAAACGACTAAAACTAATAGAATCTTTTATACAATCAGGCAACAAACCAGAATGGATGATACTAAAAGTACTACCCATACTACCACCAGAACTACGTCCCCTAGTACCACTAGAAGGAGGTCGCTTTGCCACCTCAGACTTAAACGACCTCTATAGACGAGTCATAAATCGCAACAACCGACTCAAACGACTATTAGACCTAAACGCCCCAGAAATCATAGTCCGCAACGAAAAACGAATGCTACAAGAAGCAGTTGACGCCCTACTCGACAACGGCCGTCGCGGACGCGCAATGACCGGCTCCAACAAACTACCCTTAAAATCCCTAGCCGAAATGATAAAAGGCAAACAAGGACGCTTTCGCCAAAATTTACTCGGAAAACGAGTAGACTACTCTGGACGCTCCGTCATTGTAGTAGGTCCAAGTCTGCGACTACAACAATGTGGCTTACCCAAAAAAATGGCACTAGAACTATTCAAACCCTTTGTCTTTGGAAAACTAGAACGCATGGGAATAGTCACCACAATCAAAGCCGCCAAAAAACTCGTAGAACGCGAAACAGGAGAAGTATGGGACGTACTAGAAGAAGTAATTCGACAACACCCAGTACTACTAAACCGCGCCCCAACCCTACACCGTTTAGGCATACAAGCCTTTGAACCGCTCTTAATTGAAGGAAAAGCAATACAACTACACCCCCTAGTCTGTACCGCCTTCAACGCCGACTTTGACGGCGACCAAATGGCAGTACACATACCCCTATCCATAGAAGCCCAACTCGAAGCACGCTCCCTAATGATGTCCGCCAACAACATCCTCTCCCCCGCAAATGGCGAACCCATAATCGTACCCTCACAAGACGTAGTACTAGGACTCTACTACATGACCAGAGAACGAATTGGCGCACGCGGAGAAGGCATGACATTCACCGACCTCAAAGAAGTACACCGCGCCTACGAAACCAGAAAAGCCGAACTAAATGCCAAAATAACAGTACGAATTACCGAATACCAACCCAATGAAACAGGAGAACTACAAGCACAAACAAAGCGTAAAGAAACCACTTTAGGGCGTGCATTAGTCTCAGAAATATTACCAAAAGGGCTACCCTTTGACTTAGTCAATCGAGATTTAAATAAAAAAAATATATCCAATCTCATCAACGTCTGCTACCGCCGTTTAGGCTTAAAAGCAACCGTCGTCTTTGCAGACCAACTCATGTACATGGGCTTCTCCTACGCCACACGCGCAGGCATGTCAATCGGCATAGAAGACATGATAATACCCGACAACAAACCCGAAATTCTTCAACAAGCCGAACTAGACGTAAAATCAATTCAAAAACAATACGCATCAGGCAACATTACAGCAAGCGAACGCTACAACAAAATCGTAGACGTCTGGACACGCACCAACGAAAAAATCGCCGCCGCCATGATGAAACAACTAGGAACCGAACAAGTAACTGATAAACAAGGAAATCAACTTAATCAAGCTTCCTTCAACTCCATATACATGATGGCCGACTCTGGAGCGCGTGGTTCTGCAACCCAAATTCGACAACTAGCCGGAATGCGCGGCCTAATGGCAAAACCAGACGGTTCCATCATCGAAACCCCAATAACCGCCAACTTCCGCGAAGGCTTAAACGTACTACAATACTTTATCTCCACACATGGAGCGCGAAAAGGACTAGCTGACACAGCATTAAAAACCGCTAACTCCGGCTACCTAACCCGCCGCCTAGTTGACGTCGCACAAGATTTAGTGATTAAAGATTTCGACTGCGGCACCAACCACGGTTTAGAAATGACCCCAATAATCGAAGGCAGCGACGAAATCGAACCACTACGCGAACGCATTCTAGGACGAGTCGTTGCACAAGACGTCTTCAAAGCAGGAAAAGACGAACCAATAGTTAAGGCTGGAACTTTACTTGATGAAGACTGGGTTGAAAAACTAGAACAAGCAGGCATAGACCGCGTAACAGTACGCTCAGCCATCACCTGCGAATCACTCTACGGAGTATGCGCCAAATGCTACGGACGAGACCTCGCCAGAGGCCACCTAGTCAACACCGGAGAAGCCGTCGGCGTAGTCGCAGCCCAATCAATTGGCGAACCCGGCACCCAATTAACCATGCGAACCTTTCACATCGGAGGCGCAGCATCAGGAACCGCCGCAACCAGCAACATCAACGTCAAATCCAAAGGAACCTTAAAATTTACAAACCTTGAACTAGTAACCTCAGAAACAGAAGACGGAGAAACCAACTCAATAGTCATCTCACGCTCAGGAGAAATCAGCCTAATTGACGAATTTGGTATGAAACGCGAACGGCATAAAATCCCCTATGGAGCCAGCTTAACAGTACAAGACAACCAACAAGTAGAAGCCGGCCAACTAATAGCCAGTTGGGACCCACACACAATACCAATCGTTGCCGAAGTTGCAGGAAAAATCACATTCTCAGATATCATCGAATCAGTAACCGTCGAAATCGAAAGCGACTTAGTAACAGGCTTAAGTCAAATTATCGTCTTAGAACCAAAAAAGCGACCCACCAATGCCAAAGACCTACGCCCAATGGTAAAAATCGTAGCTCTCGACGGCAAAGAACTAACAAACACCGAAAAAACCGCCAACTACTACTTACCACCCAACGCAATCTTAAAAGTAGAAGAAGGCCAACAAATAAAAATAGGAGACCGAATAGCCAACATACCCCAAGAATCTTCAAAAACCCGAGACATAACCGGCGGACTACCACGAGTTGCAGACCTATTTGAAGCCCGCATCCCCAAAGACAGCTCAATACTAGCCGAACAAAGTGGCACCATAAGCTTTGGCAAAGACACCAAAACCCGACAACGCCTAATAATAACCGACGCCAACGGCAATAAACACGAAACACCAATCCCAAAATGGCGACACATCAGCGTCTTTGAAGGCCAACACGTAGAAAAAGGCGAAGAAATAGTAGATGGCGCACCAAACCCACACGACATACTACGCCTACTTGGAATCACAGCACTAACCAACTACATAGTAAACGAAGTACAAGAAGTATACCGACTACAAGGAGTAAAAATCAACGAAAAACACATAGAAGTCATACTACGCCAAATGCTACGCAAAGTAACCGTAATCAACCCAGGAGATACCAAACTCCTGCGCGGAGAACTCATAGAACGCTCAATACTACTGGAAGCAAACAAACAAGCAATAGCACTAAACAAAGAACCCGCTACCTGGGAACCTAAACTACTAGGCATAACCAAAGCCTCACTAGCTACGGATTCCTTTATATCAGCAGCCTCATTCCAAGAAACCACGCGAGTACTAACCGAAGCCTCAGTAAATGGACGCTGTGATGATTTACGCGGCTTAAAAGAAAATGTCATTGTTGGACGACTAATCCCAGCAGGCACAGGACTAGCTTATCACGAAGAAAAACGGCGACAACGCCGAATTTAATAGGACAACCACAGGGATTGCCCCCATTATTGTTGTTTCGGGAATGGAGCGTAGCGGATTTAGCTTCGCTTACTTCGTTGCCCGAAACAACGAAAATAACGTAATTTTTTAAATTGGTGAAGGTATTATTTATGAATCAGTTGGTTTTTTTATATGCTAAATCTAACAGTTAAAAATCTAGGTATTATTAAAAATACCCAAATCTGCTTGAATGGCTTGACAGTAATTACTGGTGAAAATGACACTGGTAAAAGTACCGTAGGTAAGCTCATGTTTGCCATTGTTAAAGCTTTAAGTCGATTTGAACAAGATTTAAACGAAGATAAGAAAAAACATATTCGAGAAACCATAGAGTCTATCTATTTTCAAATACGCAAATTATATTCTTTTAAGAAACATCCGGCATTAAAACAAGAATTTCATCCTGAGGTTTTTGTTGAAGAAGTGGAAAAGTTACTCGCTCATAATCATCTTAATGAACTCAATTTACTTTTGGATAAAAAACGACGGATTTGGAATAAAATTAATTCTGATTCTCTCCAGATTGAAAAGATTAACTTGGATTTTGAGGCACTTAATCATCTTGTCAACCAAAATGAAGATAAAAAATCTGTCATCAAACGGGCTTTGACAAAAGCATTGGTGTCAGAATTTCATTTTGAACTCTCGCCTAAACACGCCCCTCTGAAATCTATCATTCAAATTGAAGAAGGAATGAACAAAATTTTTGAAATAGAAATAGAAAATAATCAAATTACAGGGCTTGAATTTTATGATGAAGTTTTTTTTAATGATGTCACTTTTATTGAAACGCCTATCTTATTACAAATGTACGATATTGTTAATTCTGCCAGTACCTTACTTGAAATTATCAATGAAGATAATAAGATACAACGCCTAGAACAATTATCTAAGCCTAAAGTGTCTTTACATCTGAAAGATTTAATCTCTAAACTAGAAAATTCACAGTATTTTGCCTTTTTTGAACCATATAATTTTTTGAGTGATTTTTTAAAACAGATTCAGCAATTAATCGACGGCAATTTTTATTTTGATAAAAAGCTTAAAGATTTTGTTTTTAAAAGGGTAAACTCTCAAGAGCAAATCACAAATTATCGTTCAGTTAATACTGCTTCTGGCATCAAATCGTTTGGAATTTTGCAATTATTAGTTGAAAGCCAGTTTTTGGATGCACGGAGTTTATTAATCATAGACGAACCAGAAACGCATTTACACCCACAATGGCAAGTAGAATATGCCAAATTAATCATAATGTTAGTTGAGAACAATATTCCAATACTATTATCTTCTCATAGCCCTTATATGATTCAAGCTTTGAAAGTATTAAGTGAAACCAGCAAAATTAAAGATAAAGCCAATTATTATTTAACTACAGCAACTGAGGATAATTTTATAGAAATTGTTAATGTGACTGATGATTTGAATCAAATTTTCAAAATTTTATCTCAACCGTTGCAAAAGTTAGTATGGAGTTAGTAAATTTTTTACAGAGATTATTGGAGTTTGGTTATGATTCTAATTACTTTCACCTCAAGTCAATTGGTACTGTGGATAAAAGTTGTTGCCCTGATGCGACGACTCAAGTGATTGATTTTGATGAAACTAAAGATAAAATTTGTAGTGAAGCCAAATTGCAACCGTATAAATCTTGTGATGCGTTAAAAATTTTACCCAGCTTAAAACGCATAGATTTTATTGAATTTAAAGGCTTGAAACAATTTGCTCATCATGTGGATTCTAAGATACCAACATCATTACAAAAGCAAAAAATAGTTCAGCAAATAGAAAAATTTGATTTAGAAACGAAACTACATGATAGCTACATTATCCTGTATTTTGTCTTGACTAAAAATAGTTCTTTAAAAAAAACCGATAAACGATTTTATCGACTTGTTGAAAAAAACTACATTATTTTGGTTGACACAGCTGTGGAAGAACAAGGTATTCAAAATTTAGCACTGACTTTAGAATTTTTAAGTGAAACATCCAGCCCAATTGAAAAGCAAATTGTGGCGAAACTTACAATAGAAATTAATGAAATATCTGATTTACCTTTCAAAATTAATAAACCGATACTGAAAAGTTGTAAAACAATTGATAGTTTTTATGAATAAGGGAGTCTTTTGTAATAAACCTCCGAGGAAAACCATACCTCGGAGGTTATAGAACTAACGACCTCCGAGGTATGGTTTTCCTCAGAGGTTTGAGGTTAGTCAACAATAGGAGAACTTTTAATCTATGAACCCAGAAAAAGTAGTATTTGGCTTTTTTATAGTAATGGCTCTAACCCTAAATTTTGGTTTCGTCATAGGAGACACCAGCAACCCTGAACACCATCACGTTTACGAACTCGTCGCAGCTATTTTTGTAAATCTAGTCGCTACTATCCTAAAATTCGGCGACCGCTCACATGTAGGCGCATTACTACTATCAACCAGCCTAGTAGCAGACTTACAACTTTTTGCCGCCGCCATAGTCTGGGGAATAGCAGTACACATCGAACAATTAACGCTAGCCGGCAGCGTAATGTCAAGCATAGTTTCACTAGCAGCTGGTGCCATGCTCGCTAATGTCGTATCAGTATTATTACTAGTTATAGAAACAGCCTTCCTACGTCGATGAATATCGTTATTTTTTTAGTCATGCGCCGAATGCGTATGCCACTACTAGTTTTGCTAACTGTTTACACTGTAGCAATAATCGGCATGACATTAATGCCTGGCATTGACGATCAAGGCAATCCTTGGAAAATGGACTTTTTCCATGCCTTCTATTTCGTCTCCTACATGGGAACAACAATCGGTTTCGGAGAAATCCCTTACCCATTTTCTGAAGCCCAACGCCTATGGGTCACCATATCACTCTACATGACAGTAATAGCATGGATATATGCCATAGGCGCACTCCTAACACTTATACAAGACGAAACCCTACAACGCGCACTTATCGAAAGCCGTTTCGCTCGCGCCGTTTCCAACATCCACGAACCCTTTTACCTAATCTGTGGCTATGGTGACACTGGACGCGCCCTTGTCAACGCCCTAGAAGAACGATTACTACGCACTGTAGTTATAGAACATAAACAATCGCGGATTGATGTCCTAACCATGGAAAACTACCCAGTTTATGTCCCCGCACTATGTGCAGATGCCAGCAAACCCCTTCATCTAACTGAAGGAGGATTAAAAAATCACCACTGTGCTGGCGTAATTGCCCTCACAGATGATAACCTCGTCAATCTCCATGTTGCCATTAGCACCAGACTATTAAAACCAGAACTAACCATTATTGCTAGAGTAGATTCCCAAGATGTAGCCGCCAACATGGACTCATTTGGTACCCACTACATGATTAACCCATTTGAAATATTTGCTGGAAAACTCCACACTGCGCTGCACTATCCAGATTTAGTCTTATTACGAGAATGCTTAACCAACCAAAACCAAAAAGCCTCCTGTTTACCATTAACCCCCCCTCAAGAGGGTTTATGGGTACTCTGCGGCTATGGACGCTTTGGTAAAGCTATTTATAACCGACTTAAACAAGAAAAAAAGATCAGATTAATAATAATTGAAGCTAACCTAGAAAGAACTGGATTACCTGAAGTAAAATATGTATCTGGGCGCGGAACTGAAGCCGACACTTTATTAGAGGCCGACATCACTCAAGCAGTAGGCATTATTGCAGGCACAGATGATGACGTAAACAACCTCTCAATTATAATGACTGCCCGCGAGCTAAATCCTAAACTGTTTATCGTAATTAGACAAAATAAAAGCGACAACCAGATTATTTTTCAAGCCGCTAAGGCAGATATTACCATGCAACCGAGCAAAGTCATTGCCAACCATATAAGAGTTCTATTAACAACTCCCTTGCTGGTTGATTTTATGCGTTTAGCCAAACAACATGGAAATGATTGGAGTGCTAGGTTGATCAATCGCCTCAAAAAATTATTAAAATCAACCCTACCTGATATTTGGGAAATGAAAATTGACGAAGAATCAGCTCCTGCTATTTGTGAAGTAGGCTCGACAACTAATAGAGTTATTAGTTTGCAATGTTTACAAATGGATCCTAGAGATCGCCGTGATCGCTTATCTTGTTTACCCCTATTGTTGGTACGCGGAGAAGAAAAAATCTTGCTGCCTGATGAAACTGAGCGTTTAGGAAAAGGAGATAAAATCTTATGGTGTGGAAAACAAGGCAGCGCAGCATGGATGGAATGGACTTTACGTGATCCTTCAGTTTTAACTTATTTAACAACTGGAAAAATTATTTCTCGTGGCTACCTATGGAGATGGCTACAAAAACATTAACTACAAAGGAATATAAAACATGTTTTACTACACCCCACCTCGCAACTTACTAAATAATAAAATCATCTTAGTCACAGGCGCGGGTGATGGCATCGGAAGAACGGCTGCTAAAACTTATGCCAAATATGGTGCAAAGGTAATACTATTAGGACGCACTATCAAAAAGCTGGAATCCATCTACGACGAAATCAACAAAGCCGAATATCCTCGTCCTGCGATTTATCCAATGAACCTTGAAGGTGCAACTCCAACTGATTATGACAATTTAGCGGAAACTATAAGTAAAGAATTTGGGCGATTGGATGGCTTACTACATAATGCTGGTATTTTAGGCACATTAACGCCTATTGAGCATTATGACATTAAACAATGGTATCAAGTTATGCAAGTCAATCTCAATGCCCCATTTATGTTGACAAGGGCATGTTTAGGCTTACTCAAAGCGGCTCCTGATGCCTCAATTATATTTACATCTTCCAGTGTTGGGCGTAAAGCTAAAGCCTACTGGGGCGCATATGCGGTTTCTAAATTTGGCATTGAGGGCTTGATGCAGATTTTAGCTGATGAACTTGAAACTAATACCAAAATTAGAGTCAATAGTATTAATCCAGGTGCAACGCGCACAGTAATGCGAGCTGAAGCTTATCCAGGGGAAGATGTTAAAACTGTTACTCCACCAGAGGCTATTATGCCTTTGTATCTTTATTTAATGGGGGCTGATAGTGCTGAGGTGAATGGGCAGGCGATGGATGCACAGTGATTTGATTATTAATTAACTCAGAAACTAGGGCAACCACAAGGGATTGCCCCTACCAACTGCGATTTCATGTAGGGGCAATCGGTTGCCCCTTTTGAACTAGAGTGCGTAACATCAGTTACTAAGCAATAAAAATAACTGGCTGTTTACCTTTTTTAAAAATAGAAAAATCGGTTTTTTCCATAGCATATTCAACTGCTTCTATGAGTTCTTTTCTGGAATATCCCACAGGTTTGTTTCCCAATTCCAGTCTTAATATCCTAAAAAATTCACTTAGACTACGAAGTATTTGTTCAAAAAATCTATTACCATGTTGATGAGCTTCATCTATCATAAATGTAAACATTTTTTCAGCTTTGTCTGTCAATAAGTCAGGATATTTTTCTAATACACTGATGCCTTTATCACGTGAAGAGGCATCTAACCACATCAAAACCTTTTGAAAAAGTGTCATTAAATCAAATGGTTCTGTATCTTTCATTACCTTTGAAAGGCGTTTGGCTGTCTTCTCGTTTCTGTCTCTTGTATGTTTTATAGCTGTTAATAATGCAATGTCTTTCTTTGAGAGGGAGTTTTTAACCGTTTTGAATAAAATTTGACGGACTGAATAATGTTTTACAAGCTCCGAATCGTTGTTTTTTTTGGACTCTTCTATTAGTGAATCAAATAGTTCATCAACAAAGTCGGTTAGCAATTGTGGATTCTGGAGTAAAATGGTGAGACTCTCATCAAAATCTTTGCTTTCAAATAAATATTTTTTTAATGCCGATTTTATGCTGTTAAATTCTTGAGATTGGTTTTTCATCGTGCAGCAACAACTATTTGGGGATTAGATAGAATTGAGCGGGTGATGGGAATCGAACCCACGCTATCAGCTTGGGAAGCTGAGGTTCTACCATTGAACTACACCCGCTAGACGATAAAAGGATAATAATGCTAATCAATTTTTTTTCAATAGTCAATAGGGGAATAAAAATTAAGGGGAATAAAAATTATGGAGATTTTTTTAAATGGTGAACTACAGAAAATTGAAGATGGGCTTAATATTACCAAGTTAATTCAACAATTTTCATTAGAAAACCAACGCTTAGCTGTAGAAGTTAATTTGGAGATTGTCCCACGTAGTCAGTTTGATAGCTATGTTTTATCAGCAGGGGATAAGGTCGAAATTGTACGTGCAATTGGGGGGGGTTAAAGATGTTGTCTGAACTGTGATTTTTGGGATTTATATGATTTCTCTGATTTTGTGTATTTTAAAAATCATAGTTAATCACACTAATCACACTAATCACAGTTCAGACAATTAATGACTATTCCGATTGAAACTGCTCAAGTCCAATAATTTCACCAGTTGCAAGATAATTTGCCCATTCTTTAGAATGCTCTTCAGCTAGTAATTTTTCTAAGGCTTTTACTTTGAGACGTACAATCGGCTTGCCATCAGTGCTACTTCGCGGCCTGATTCTACTTTCTTTTAGTGAATAAACAGATAATTCTATCGGAAAAATCCGCTCTAAATAAATATGAGTATAGTCTTTATATTTACCACCAACGCGAATTGTTACTTGTTTGGTTTGGAATTTCCAGCCAAGCTTATCAAGATATGATTCAAGTTCTTCAAGGTTATCAGTAAATACATGCAAATCAATATCACTGCCATAGCGCACATGCCCAGTTCTCACTGAACCAATTAATCTAGGTTGAAACTCATCCAGTTGTTTCATGATTTCAAGCGCGATTACTCGCATGGCAAATAGGCGTTGCTGATTTAATTCGCCCTCGGTGAATTGAATTAGTGTTCGTAGTGCGATTTGGATTTCTCCATTAGAGGGTAAATCTTTGGGGCGATAGCGCATTTTTTTATCTCCACCGCGCCCAAAGAGACGTTTAGCAGCTAGATATTTTGCATCTAAATATTGTGTTACGCCCTCTTCATACATTAAACGCGCTGCTTCTCTGGCTAGGTTTTTACGGAGTAAATTTGAGCGTTGTTTTCTCATAAAATAGCAATAGATCACAATTTGATATTTAGTTAAGTAAGCGACTGATTTTGATAATAACAACTAAACTTTTTAATTTCCATTAGAGGTGTTGCAAAATAAAACCAATCTTACGCTTTCCATTGTCTGAACCTTGATTACAAAGGATTATAAGGATTGTAAGGATTGTTTAATCAATCGCTTCTAAGCTCCAACAATCCTGTAAATCCTTTAAATCCCATAAAATCAAGGTTCAGACAATGGGTGCAAATTATTTGGAACTCTATTGTAAAGCAAACTCAATGGCAAGATTGTATCCAAAGTATCAGGATTCAGCACTTCCATTTTAACGGTTTTGCCCTGAATATGGAAAAACACTACAGCATTTTGAGTGGTAAAGCTATAGACATTCTCACTCCAAGGTGTTTGTTCTTGGGCATAATAGGGTGCGCCTGCTGCTCCATTATTGATTTGGTAAAGTGGGCGATTTAGTTTTAATTTTAGTTTGTCTTTATTCCATCTTTTTGGATAAATCCTCATTTTGTCATCTATTTTGAGTACATTAAAATTATGCTCATCACCCGTTAATA
>JALWSU010000291.1 GCA_026993485.1 Thiotrichaceae bacterium
GAACTGTCACCTGAAATAGAAAGGATGGCTAAAGAATTTAAAGTATTTACTCGTAGTCGTAAAATCAAAACTCCCCAAGATGTATTAAGGATAGTTCTTCTTTATTGTGGCTTAGATCAAAGTTTACGAGAAATTGCAGCTAATTTTACCTTACTTGAAGAACGTATCACAGATGAGACAATAAGGAAACGTTTAACAGCCTGTGGCCCTTGGGTAAAAGCGTTATTAACTGAAATGTTACCAAAAAAAACCTAGAGAATTTACCTGATGGTTTACGTTTTATAGTTTTTGACGGAAGTTCTATTCAAGCTCCAGCAGCCACAGGTACAGCCGCCTACACGTAGGAATAGATTTAGTTAGCTTGGAATTCACACATTTGATTATAACCGAAAAACATGGGGGCGAAAGTCTAAAACATTATTCATTAAATCAAGGTGATGTTGCTATTGTTGATAGAGGACTTTATCATGCCAATGCGAACCTTGAAAAACAATCAGAATCTGCTGATGTAATTGCTAGATCTAGTCAATCTTCGATGCCTTTGTACCATAATGATACTAGCGAATTTGATTTAATCAATTGCTTGAAATCAAATAAGAATTCCAAATTTCAAACTCATTCAGTGGTGCTAAGAATGCCGAAAAGGGGTCACATAATTGCTTTAAAATTATCCGAAACAGAAGCTAAAGCAGCTCGTCGCGGTTGTATAGCGTTACCCGATTTAGTTAAGTACAAACCTGCCAGGTTTTAAAAACCTGGCAGGTTTAATCGCTGTATTTTATACAAACGGGTAGTGCTATAGAAAGCAAGCCGCTAGTAAAGGTCGTAACAAACCTAGTAAAAATACTCTATTCTTAGCTGGTTTCCTTTTAGTATTTACAACACTTTCACCACAAATTCTGTCTCCTTCTTTTAGAAATATATAAATGTCGTTAGCAAATAGAATTGGCTATTAAACGTTTAAAAAGCCTTTTATATCTTGATGAATTACGTGCCAAAGAGTGCCTTAGCCGAAGTTTGGTTAAATGGAAAGTTACGCCTTGATTTTAGAAACGCGTCTACGAAGAAAACTTGGTGATGATTGGGCTTATCTTAATCAAGAAAGGATAGGTAGTTTGTGGAGACCTTGGAAATTGTTAAAATTAGAAATTGCTCCAATGAGGGGTACTATTTTGGCGTGTGGAGAACTGGTTTGCGGCTCTGTTAGTGTTATTTGAACGTTCGCCGAAAATTACAAACCATACCCAAAAGTATAAGAAAATTGCTTCAGTTTAATCCTGAACAACCCGTTCCTATCTTCTCTTAATCATTAATAATTGATGATTTTAACGTGTTCTTCAAAAAAATCTTTTATTTAATAAATAGTTACGCTTAAGTTGGCGCATATAGCAGCAGCACCACCCATCATACCACCTACCCACGTTCCTATTGCAGCCGTTGGACCAGCAACAAAAGGACTTGCAAGGCCACCAGTAAAAAACACAATAGCTCCTATTAATGTTGCTCCTAAAACCACCCCTATCCAACCAATACCACTACCAGATACCGTGTAAAAGCTTTCAAACGTTGCAACCTCTCCTGCATAAGCAGGACTAAGAGCAACCAATAACTCTAGTATTGTCAAAACAAAGTACTTATTCTTCATGGTAAAATCTCCAATAACTGTTTGAGTTGCATTACTTGTTGTTCAGGAGAACCGACTATAACTTGGATATCTTTATATTTTTCGTTTTTCAAAAATTTTCTTAGATTTTGAGGAGGTTCATTTTTAAACATCAAAACTGGAATGACTCCCTTATTCTGTTTGGAATACTGAAGAAGAGTTTCAGCATCACCAAGAATTTGGGGTGTCTTAGGAATAGAATCATAAGCCTTACTCTCTATAGCAAATGTCTTCTTCCCTTTTTTTAAAACTAAATCTATATCAGTTGCGTGTTTCTTAATACCATCCTTGAATGTTTAGCGAAGAGAGACAACTGTAAATCCATGTTCCTTGGCTTTATAAGCAATTCTAAGCTCATGCAAAGCTCCTTTAGTTGCTTCACGAGAAACACCACATATTACACTCAAGTTGTGTCTAAAACCAGGTACACCACGGAGATTAGTAAACATCTTGTCAGCCTCAACTTTATCTAATTTGTTTTTAGCCATAGCAATTCTCATAAAAGTGTCTTCTAACACACTGTTAGAGAGCTTTAGATTAGCTATAATGTTCTTGACTTTCTTTAAGTCTCCTCTTTGTTTTATCATGCTGGCAAATTTAATAATTTTTGTATTTGGTAATGCACCTTCAATTTTACCTAATTTAACTACACTTTGGACAGTTGTTTTACTAAACCACCAAAATGCAACAGATGGTTGCATCCCTTGAATACCAAATACCATAACGATAAATATAACTTGATAAAACTTTTTCATTTGAATCTCCAATTTGTGGATCAATTTCTCATTTCCGATTCTCATTTCCGACTCTTCCTGCTTCAACTAAAGATGATAACAACTTTCATTTGGGCTTATTCTCATTTAAAAGTATAATCTTCTTTATTACTTAATTAACTACACTAAAATAAAATTATCCAAGTTTATAAAAGATATTTTTTCGTTATACTGTATTAACTTAATGATTTTGCAAGAATTTACAATATAATTATTTCGGAAAATTAAATATTTATGCTTGAACAGGTTTGTATAACTATGAGCTAGAGCGTGATAATTATAAAAACGACAAATCAATCTATCATATAGACTGTGATCGAACTAAATTTATTTGATTATAAATGTCAAGAGTTTATTTAAGGGATAAGTCTGAATTGTGATAATTGATTTAAATCATAGTTAATCCCTTAATCACACAAATCACAGTTCAGACAATAAGTTTTGTTGGGTTAGGTTTTTGCGTAGCAAAAAAAACTAACAAAACCTACAGTACAAGATATTGATTATTAAACTATTATATCGTAAGTTACTATTCCAGTTTGGAGAAAGATCAAAATCGACTGTGATTGACCTTAATTTATTTGATTATAAATGTCAAAATGTTTTTAAGGGAGAAGTCTGACCTGTGATTTGTTTGATTAAAGGATTAGCTGTGATAATTGAGGTTTTTTTAACTAGAGTGAATCCATCAATCACATAAATCACAGTTCAGACAACTTTAAAAAAATCTAACATCGAGGTAGAACTGCCCCCGAACTGTCCCCTCACATATTCCGTCGTGCGGAACTACCACAACGGACTCCTCAAAGTTACTCTCTTTCGCACTCCACACAAATCGAAATCCAAAACTTAACTGAGTTGGTCGCCTAATGATACTAGATTTTAATAGATTAAAATGTTTGATTAAGTCATTAAAGGCTTGCCAAGTATAACTTTTCCTTTGACTACGACGATTTAGCCACTTTAACAGACTTTCGCCCAATAGAAAAAGCGATTGAGAGCTTTAGAATTACCAGCTAAACCATAATAATTGTAATAACCCCTAAGTTTGCTGTTAATCTGTTTACTGATGTTACGTACTCAGTTTCTGTAACTAAGCAAAACTTGCTTGTAGCGCTTTTAGATAAAGTTTGCTCTAGCGGTTGGTGTGATTTTTCAGTTTTATCAGCTCAAGTTTAAAAGCAGCGGGATGCAAAGATATGATTACTTTGGATTCTAACCGTACTGGTAGGTGATTTAGATAAGGATGTATTGGACTTAATAGATTTATGGAAAACCTCAACGTTCCACCGTTTTTGGTGTTGTTATTTGGTCAGAATTCAGATTCAGATCACTGCTAACCAGATAGAAAATACCCTCACTATCGTCTTTGTTTTTAAAGACTTGCTTGATTAATAGGACTGGAAAATCAAGTCCATTCCATTTAAATACACAAGCTGTGTAATACCCTAGGACTTACGCACTGACAGCAGAAGTTATTTATATTTTTTAATAAAAACAAACTGTTAAAATTTATAACTTCCTTGTAGTCCAAAGTTAAAGCTTCTTCGCTTCTCTTCGCTCCAAGGAGAAAATAAAAAAAATCGTTTGTCAATGCGTAAGTCCTATACCCTCTTCTAGTATGAAGCGAATCAATTCTAACCTTGACTTACCTGGCTTTTTGTCTTCCAAAGTTAATGCAACCAATCGGTTAGATTTTATAGCCATTACAAAATTTTTTTGAGTTTAATTTTGATATGTTGCAGGTTTTCAGTACTGGTGTACCAAATATCAGTCAAAACATACTTGTAATTTAGTTGATTTTGTTGACAAGTTGTCAATATATTACGCAATATTTTTAGTAACTGATGTTACGCACTCTAGTTCAAAAGGAGCAACCGATTGCCCCTACATGAAATTGCGGTTTACTTCGTTACTTCGTTTGTAGGGGCAATCCTGCGCCAAAAGAAATAAAGGCTTGAATAATATCTAAATTATTTGCAGCATGTTAAACAATAATCAAGCAAAAATTAATTTAGGGGATAAAAAATACTCTGAAAA
>JALWSU010000292.1 GCA_026993485.1 Thiotrichaceae bacterium
TAGATGCTCTTACTGAACTAGGAAATAAATTTGCAAATGATACTATCTGTAACAGTGACTAAATTTTTAATATAATTTACGCATTGACAAATTATTTCCTGCGAGTGAGCTGTGATGAAAAGTGGAATATGAGGGCAAGTAATCCGCGATAGCCTTATTATGTATGGTGGAAACAGGACAATTATAGCGCAGAGTAAATGAAGAGAACTATGCCTTACAAAGTAAGTAGACTGACAAACGCAAGTGGCAGGAGGTGTCGGGGCAATGAGGCAGCATGTCAGGCAGGGCACATCACGGATACGGATGTCAATGATGATTCCAGTAGCACCATGACACACTTCAAATTCAAAGCATTATTTGTATTTCTTATTTTTATATTAACAGTTTGAAATAACCGTTTTATCTGGTATTTTGTAAATACATCGTTTCTTATTTATGGAATTTGTTTATGAAAAGTTTTGATTTCGATGATTTTGAACAAAAACTAAAAAAGGCAACTAAAGATATTTTTATATCAAAAAGTAGCAAGAATATTTGCGGTTTTAGTTTATTTTCAGATTCTGACGCCGGCAGTATTTCAGCTGCTTTTAACACAAGAGATCATTTAGAAAATAACTGGAAAGAATATCCAGAAGATAAAGAATGTTGTCGCTGGGATCCTGCTGAATGGTTTGAAGAAGGTATTCCTAATGATGAATTGGACAATCTAAGCTTAAAGTTGTTTAAGGTTATAATGGAAGATTTTGATAATGGTAATGAATTTATTAAACATAAATATGATGTTTTTAAGGCGATTGTTAATGTGTTAAAAGAACTTAAAGATGAAGGGCTTTTTAATTCAACTGGTGATGATTTTGTTTTAGTTTTTTCTGTTACAGATTCTGATGAAGATATACAGAACCATTTAAAATGGATAAAAGAGCTTAATAGAGAAGTACTCTTTAAAAAATATGAAAAATGGGTGCTAACATGGGAAGAATAATTGGAGTCAGAGTAAAGTTATTTAACACCTTAATTTGTCTAGTTTTTATAAACTTACCCTTTAAAATTATCTGAGCAAGCATAGGTGGGTAAAGCAGAGCGAAAATCACCTCTGCAATGCCTCATTTTTAGTATATTTTTATATTTTATCCCTAATTTTAAAAATCCCCAACAAACACACCAGCCATATTTTTATAGCTTATGGGATTTTATTCTAATTTTACACTTTAAAACGCTAAAATACTAATTTTATGTTGTTATTTTAAAATATTTAAACAAGTTATATGTTTACCTTTATTATAAAAGTCGTATCGGTTAATTGAGTTGACGCTGAGTTCTGGAAAGAAGATTGAAGCTACTGCGGAACATCCTTTTTATATTAAGGGGAAGGGGTGGAATCCTGCTGGTAGTTTGAAGGTTGGTCAGGTGCTGGTTCTGCATAATGGGACGAGTGTTGTTGTGGAGGAAGTCGATTCTCGTGTGCAGCAGGTGCGGGTGTACAATTTTAGTGTTGCCAATGCTCATAACTACTACGGTGGGGATGGGGTATTGGTGCATAATGTTGTAACAATTGGGGGTAGAAAGCCAATAAATAGTAAATATGCTGGTAAAGAACACCCATCAGGTATCAAATTTACAGAGGATGGATTTCCAGATTTTTCAAAATTTGCGATAAAAACAGTTAAAATATCTGGTTTAACTGGAACATATTATAAGGATGCTCAAATGGCAAATAAAAGTGTGGGTTTGTCTAAAACCCCTGACGGTTGTGTTTGGCATCATGTTGAAGATGGACGTACAATGCTATTACTCAAAAGAAAAGTTCATCAAGCAACGAGGCATACTGGTGGTGCTGCGATTATAAAACGTGGGATAGACAACGACTAAAGAAGATAAAAAGGTTCAGATAGTATAAATAGGTAGAAACGTTTAGGATGGGGTTGCAATTTTTATTGCACATATTATTTTACCTATTTGCACATGCTAATCATAAAAGGATATTAATAAATATGCTAAAAAATGCTGCAATATACATTGCTGATCCATCTATAATTGGCTCACGCCTATTTGATAGTATCAATGCAATCAAATCGTATAAAATCAATGAAGATAACGAACCTACAAGCGTACTTTTAGAAATAGAATGGGGACAAATTAGGCTGAATTTTATGGAAAACGAGCAGTTAGAAAAGCATTTAAAAGGATTTTCTGCTTATATTGAGAATGTCATAAGTGATCAAGGCAAGTATGTTTATGTACAAAATCGTATATGTTATGTCACAATGTGTATTGGTTGTATCATTCAACATAGAGAAAGTACTGTTCAAAAAGTTGAGTCTTTCCTTTTCGAGTTAAATGGCAAGTTAAACGGATTACTTTTTTTATACGATTCAATTTTTGATTACTCAGGTGAATTTCTTGGTGGTCTTTATGGGAAACCAAAAGAAATAATTGTTCCAGAATTCAGCTAGAATAATTGGGGTCAGAGTAAAATTCTTTAATACCTGAATTTATCTACCTTTTAGAAAGAATCATCTGAGCAAGTATAGGTGGGTAGAGCAGAGCGAAACTCACCTTAAAATCTGCCCTAATTTTTAGTACTTTCTTCGATTTTTCCCTTTCACCTAAAAAACACTCCAGCCCCATTTTTATTAACTTATATTCATTTTACCTTGATTTTTAAAATAGCCTAGAAAACACGCAAAGCCTAATTTTATTTAATTATTTTTTCTTAATTTCAAAAAGTTATTTGTTGAATTCAAAGGTTGTATCGGTTGATTGAAATTACGCTGAGTTCAGGAAAGAAGATTGAGGCTACTGCGGAACATCCTTTTTATATTAAAGGGAAAGGGTGGAATCCTGCGGGTAGTTTGAAGGTTGGTCAGGTGCTGGTGCTGCATAATGGGACGACTGTGGTTGTGGAGGAAGTCGATTCTCGTGTGCGGTTGGTGCGGGTGTTTAACTTTAGTGTTGCCAAGACTCATAACTACTTTGTGGGTGGGTATGGGGTGTTGGTACGCTGGGAAACCAACCAAACCAGGTGTTGCAAAATAAAACTAATCTTACAGTTTCCATTGTCAGGACCTTGATTACAAAGGATTATAAGGATTGTAAGGATTGTTTAATCAATCGCTTCTAACCCAATCCTGTAAATCCTCTTAATCCCTTAAAATCAAGGTTCAGACAATGAGTGCAAATTATTTGGTAACAATTCTAATATTTTGAGGAAGATTACGGAGCATGGTGAGTATAGTTATGAGTATGATATTTTGTCACGTTTGATTAAGGCCAAAAGTCCAGTTCAGTTCTACCTGAAGAGAATTATATTTATGATTTACTTGGCGTTTGAATAATGGCGCTAGTTATGATTTGAATAATGCGCTCAAAAGTAGGTGCGGCTTTTGAGTATTTGAATGATAATTAAGCTTCGCTTACTTCGTTTAGTTAGGAAGATTGTTGATTCGCATGTTGTTGATTATGATTATAATACCAGTGTTTGCTTGGTGAGTGTGACGGAGGATGGAAATTTAAAAGCCGAATCTGGTTATGATCCGTTTGGTAGGCGGTTGTGGAAAGAAGTTTCTGGACATAGGATTTACTTTTTATATAGTGATGAAGGACTTGTGGGTGAGTTTGATGAGTATGGTACTGAGGTGAATGGGTTATGCTCCTGATTCGTTTTGGGGTACGAGTCCTTTGTTTTTGAGGAGTGGGGGTAGTTATTTTTGGGGTTGAACAGTTGGGAACTCCGCATGGTGGGGTTTGGGAGGCGTTAGGGGTGAGGCGCAGGTTGATACGGAGTTATTGAAGAATAATTTGCGGTTTACTGGGCAGTGATGAGGAGACTGGTTTTCATCAGAATTATTTGCGGGATTATGATCCTGAAACTGGTAGATATTTAGCTTCGCTTACTTCGTTTGGAGTTTGATCCGATTGGTTTGGGTGGGTATATTTATGTGGGTGGAAATCCAGTAAATTTGGCTTTTCCAACGACTCTATTTCCCGATTTTGGAGATTATCTTGCTAAATGTACAGTTGAACATTGGTTATGTACAGCCACAGGAGGTACAATGCTTGCTTGCAGCAGGATGACCAACCCAAGGAAAGCGCTTTGTAACGTAAGCAGGAAAAAATTCTAAACTAGAAGTGCCTCAAAAAAGTCATCACTTGCTACAAAATGGCTATATAAAAGTAAATTTGCAAAAAAAAATAGGCCTTGAAAAACAATTCAAACGAAGTAAGTGGGCTCCAACAGCTCAAGTCCCATTTTCTAAAATAAACTTGGTCGCTTAATAGCAAGATGGGTACTTGGGTTGGATGGGGTTTATTTATATATGATAGCATTAAAATCACTTTGTGTGTGTATGATTGTAGAAAGAATGATTCTTGTCATTAACTTAAGTTAATCATATTTATAATGAACGACCACCAGTGGTTTCAAAAACCACTAAAGTGGGCGATTAAGGCTAAAGTCCTTTAAAACATTC
>JALWSU010000293.1 GCA_026993485.1 Thiotrichaceae bacterium
TTTTATCCGCGACGAATTACTGTTTAGAGAAGGGATTCATTTAGGGCTTGATAAGGGCGATCAAATTATACAAAATCGCGTCATTCAAAAAGTAAAATATTTATTACAAAAGAAAGCGGAAGCGGCTGTAGAAAATGAAGAGGCTTTATTAGAAGCTTGGTATTTACAACATCGGGATAAATGGAAAGTGCCAATTCGCTTGAGTTTTAGACAGATTTTTGTAAGTAAAACTACGCCGCAAGCTGAGCAAAAAATCAAGAAGTTCTATCAAGACTTGATAACTAATCCTGCACTGAATATTACTAACTTGGGTACAAGGGCATCTTTTCCTAAGAAAATGATGCGAGCTTCATATAGTAATGTAAAAAATCGTTTTGGAACTGCATTTGCTGATATTGTATTTACGTTGCCAGCGAATCATCGTTGGAATCCACCGTTTCGTACCGAAAACGGCTGGTATTTGGTGCGTATATTAGCCAAGCAGGGTGGAAAAGTGCCACCTTTAGCTAAAATCAAACGACAAGTTGCTTTATCATTGCGTAAATATCAACAAAAACAAAGAATTGAGCAACGGGTAATTGAACTGGCACCAAATTATAAAATTACTGTTAATGCCCCTTGGGATTATCATTCTTCTTTATTTTCAGATATTGATACTGCAAAAACTCCATAATATAATGCGAATTAGCTTAATTTTGATTATTAGTTTTTTAATTATATTCCTTTCATGGATGCCTAGCGTGTCAGCACATGGACTTAGTACCGCTTTTTTGGATATTAATGAAATTTCACCTGGGCAAGCAACGATAGTATGGGATAGTAGCCCGAAACAAAATGGCTTAAAATTGATAGTTAGCCCAGCTTGTAAATTAACTCGTACTACTACTTATCTAGCTGAAGACACAACTAATCGTTTAGAGTGTCCAAAAACAATCAGTGGTTATACTCTAACAATAACTGGACTAGGTTTAATCGTATCAGATGTAATTGTGCGGATTCACCTCAGCGATGATAGAACTCTATCAAAAATACTTACAATGAATGAAGTAAGTTGGACAATACCCGTACAATCTAGCCAATTTGAAGTTTTAGTAAGTTATATCAAACTAGGTATTGAACATATATTATCTGGTATTGATCATTTATTGTTTGTACTGGGGCTGTTTTTATTATGTGTAACACTCAAGCAACTCTTTTGGACGATTACTGCTTTTACATTTGCTCATAGTATTACATTGATAGCAACCACACTCGGAATCATTCAGATTTCATCTTTAGCAGCCGAAGCTTGTATTGCTTTAAGCCTCATACTAGTTGCGCTTGATATTCCTTCAGATAAACGGCTACTAAAACAATTGCATCAAATTCAATATATAGGATTAACCTTTATATTTGGCTTAGTACATGGATTAGGTTTTGCTGGAGCTTTAATCGAAATTGGATTACCTAAGCAAGCATTACCAATGGCTTTATTCGGATTCAACTTAGGTGTAGAAATGGGACAAGTGTTATTTATTTTGATATTAATCAGTTTAGTGTGGATAGGGCAGCGATTGGGAACAACAACGGTTTTAATTAGTCGCCAGATTAGTATTTATAGTATCGGTATATTGGGGATGGGATGGCTATTTGAACGCCTGATTATATTATTGTAATTGATTTTGTCTGAACTGTGATTGATGTGATTTATATGATTGCCCTGATTTGGATTGATTTTTTAATCAAAGTTAATCAGTTAATCAGATAAATCACAGTTCAGACAATTTATTGGGTAAGAAGGAGTAATATTTACCAGCGTATTAAGATTTTCAAACCACGACGCTGGCGGGTAAATAAAAAACTAAATTTTTCGTTTAAAGCGTGTTGCTCCACAATTGGGGCAAGCTGGAATATAACTAGGCTTATGAAAATGTAAACTATGACCACAATTTTCACAATATAAAGTACCTAAAGCGGTAATTTCGCCGCTCTGCCATTCTGTTGCCTGACGAGCAGATTCGGCAAGATTATCCAATTCCAAGCGACTTTGATCAACCATCAAACTAAACATATCTAGTAAACTTTCCTCAACCAAGGCTAAATCAAAACGTAGCCAATCAGCTAAAGCTTGCTCAGTAGATATAATAAATTCAGCAGCATCCTGTAAATCACGACGTAAATAATCACCAATACGCTCAGCTTCTTCGCGGGTGAGTTCATTAAGTTCTACCGCTTTATCTATAGCCGCATTAATATGTGCTTGCAAACCAGTTGTAGCAGATTCTTGATGTGTTTGCTCAACCCGCGTCATCATTTTGCGATAAGCGGGAATAAGATGCTCTTTGGATTCAGTGTTATTTTTGCTCATGTTATTCTCCTTTCTGTTAGAATAATTTTAAAATTTACAGAATAACATTTTTTGACTAAATTTAATTGCCCACAAAATAACTACGCAGTTTCCAACGCCTTATATTTTTCCTACAAATGGAATCGAACATCGTAGAATTGATTTATCTAAAAATTAGTACAACAGCTTTACGGAAAAAACTGATTTTAAATCAACAAGCAACCAAGTTAATACATTGAATTTAATCTGTTTTTCTGTAAATCCGTTGTACCCAGTGTTTTTTTATCCTTGCTTATATAACATCCTTGCTTGTAGTTGACTATTATAATCAACCACACCAATATTAAAACCACGGTTCCAGGTAACCTTGAACTCCAAGACTCAAATCGGAGTACAAGCTTACCTTGCACTTCAAGCCGTTTCCAATGCCTTATATTTTTCTCGCAAATGGTTGCGTATCCAAATAGCGGCTAAATTTAAAACTACAATTACTGCTACTAATAAGAAAGCTGTGGCATAAACCAATGGGCGAGCGGCTTCAACATTAGGGCTTTGGAAGCCTACATCGTAAATATGAAAGCCTAAGTGCATGAATTGCCGTTCTAAATGTAAAAATGGATATTGAAAATCTACAGGTAAAGATGGGGCTAATTTGACAACGCCTACTAGCATTAATGGTGCTACTTCTCCTGCTGCGCGAGCAATGGCTAAAATTAAGCCTGTCATCATTGCGGGGCTTGCCATTGGTAATACGGTACGCCATAAGGTTTCCGCTTTTGTCGCTCCTAATGCTAAACTCCCTTCTCGAATCGAGCTGGGAATCCGCGATAAGCCTTCTTCTGTGGAAACAATCACTACTGGTACTGTTAAAAGTGCCAAAATTAAGGATGCCCATAATAGCCCAGGGCTACCAAAGGTGGGAGCTGGTAGGGCTTCGGGAAAAAAGATTTGATCAATATTGCCACCTATAAAGTAAACAAAAAAGCCTAAGCCAAAAACTCCATAAACAATAGAAGGTACTCCAGCTAAATTATTAACTGCGATACGAATTGTTGTGGTAAAAATCCCTTGTTTGGCATATTCATGCAAATAGATGGCAGCAATCACACCAATTGGAGTGACAATAATGGACATTAGGAGAACCATGACAATGGTGCCGAAAATTGCTGGAAAGATTCCACCTTCGGTATTTGCTTCACGTGGTTCTTCGCTAAGAAATTCCCAAGCTTTCATTAAATAAAAACCAATTTTGTCGAATAAAGACATGGCATTTGGGCGATTAACATGTACTACTTTAGCTAAAGGAATTTCGGCAATACGCCCATCCATGATTTCAGCAGTAAAGCTATCCCGATTAATACTTTTGTATAATTCTTCTAATTTTTGGTTTAATGCTTGAAAACGTGCATTAAGTTCCGCCTTAGTTGCGGCAATCTCAGCTTGTTTGTTCGCAGTTAGTTCATTATCTAATTCTAAACGTCGTTGATATAAGCGTAATCGTTCTAACTTATAATTGATGTCGCCTATATCATATTTTTGAATGTGGTGAATTTGTTCTTGAATGCCTAATGCACGTTTTAAACGTTTATGTAATTCCGCCCAAGCAGTTTCTCCTGTACTGATAACTTTGCCATTTTCTTTAATACTTTTAAGATAACCATAAAAGTTGCCCCATTCTCGGCGCTCAACGACAATTAAATCTTTAGGATATTTTTTATTTTGTAATTGTGAAGCCAGTATCCAGCGAAAATCTAGTCCTAATAAATGACGGTTACCAGTTTTAAGCAAATAACGAGTTACCCAATCACCTTTAACACTTATACCGCTATCTCGTAAGCGCGCCGCTGGTACGGTTTCTTCATCATAAATTTCGCCAATTAAACGAATTGTGCTGCCATCAGCTTCGGTATATTGGGCTTCCATAATTGGGGACGGCCAAAAATGCCCTAAACCACGCACGGCAATTAAAATTAATAATGCTGCAACTACGACAATGCTAATTGTTACAGCCGATGCTGTTAGCCAGATCCAAGGATCGCCACTTTTCCACCAGTTTTTAGTTTTCAATTTATTTTTTACCTATTTTTAGCGATAAAGGGCAACCACAAGGGATTGCCCCTACATTGGTTGCTG
>JALWSU010000294.1 GCA_026993485.1 Thiotrichaceae bacterium
GTGAAGCAGAAATTTGCGGAAGCTGAGCAACAATTACTTGATTATCAAACTCGCTTGGTGTCGAAATATGGTGAGGAATTGCGATTGCAATTGATTAGTGTAGTGGCAGTGGGATTTGAACGGGTGGTTTGGGAAAGAGTGGGATTGTCTGAACTGTGATTTTTGTGATTTTGCTGATTAGCTATGATTTAAAAACCAACCACAAATCACAGTTCATCCTTTAATCACATAAATCACAGTTCAGATTAAATTTTGAACAAATAACAAATTTATTTTAGTAGTTTATAAACATTACTTTTTATAGTAAAATACTTGTTGTCTTTTGCAGTTCAAACGTTTTAGCTTTGAACTTAAAACAAACAGACAATATTTTATATCTTCTTATTTTTACTCAACAAACAGGAAATTAAATCAATGCGATTAATCCTCTTAGGCGGCCCAGGTGCGGGCAAAGGTACTCAAGCCAATTACATTACACAAAAATATAACATCCCACAAATTTCAACTGGTGATATGTTGCGTGCTGCCGTTAAAGCTGGCACAGAGTTAGGTTTAAAGGCAAAAAAAATCATGGATGAAGGCGGATTGGTGTCTGATGACATTATTATTGGTCTCGTCAAAGATCGTATTAAACAGCCTGATTGTGCCAATGGCTTTTTATTTGATGGCTTTCCACGCACTATCCCACAAGCTGATGCTATGAAAGAAGCGGGTGTTGATATTGATGCAGTTGTCGAAATTGCTGTTGATGATGAAGAAATCGTCAAACGTATGGCTGGACGGCGCGTACATTTAGCCTCTGGGCGTACTTATCATGTTGTGTTTAATCCGCCTAAAGTGGAAGGTAAGGATGACGAAACTGGTGAAGATTTAATTCAACGTGATGATGATAAAGAAGAAACTGTGAGAAAACGCCTAAAAGTCTATCACGAACAAACTGAGCCATTGATTGAATATTACTCCAAATGGGCTAACAGTGGTGAAGCTAATGCGCCTAAATATATACGAATAGAGGGTGTTGGTAAGGTTGAAGACATCCGTGATGCTATTTTTAAAGCATTGGGTTAATTAAAAAACCGTAGTTGTTGTCTTTAAAAACCTCCGAGGTTTTGGAAACCTCGGAGGTTTAGCTGCACGAACCTCCGAGGTTTTGGAAACCTCGGAGGTTTAGCTGCAAATATTTTTCTGTAGGAGAGCAAAGCTTGAAAAGCATTTTCCTCATTATTTTTTCCTACCTAATATGTTTTTCGCAACCTGTTACTATACAAGCCCAAGAAACCGCAACTCGTCCTAAAATTGGCATAGCCCTTTCTGGCGGTGGCGCACGGGGGATTGCTCATGTTGGGGTATTAAAGGCTTTAGAAGAACTCCATGTACCGATTGATTATATTGCTGGTACTAGCATGGGCAGTATTGTAGGTGGATTATATGCCAGTGGATTATCTGCTGAAGAACTACATCGCGTTTTAGAGGAAACTGATTGGAAGAGTATTTTTAATTTAAAAAGTGAGAGAAATCAGTTATCTTATCGTGAAAAGCAAAATCAACGCCGTTTGTTTCAAATGGAACTCGGTTTAGATAATAATTATAATTTTTCAACTTCTGCTGGACTTGTTGGGGGACAAAATTTATTTTTAGCCCTTAAACGCCTTACCAAAGGTTTTCATACTGATAACTTTTCTAAATTACCAATTCCCTTTAAAGCCGTTGCTGTTGATATTAATACGGCTGAAACTTACATATTAGAAAAAGGTGATCTTGCCTTAGCCCTACGTGCTTCAATGGCAGTGCCATTTGCTTTTGCGCCCGTCAAAATTGATGGGCATTTATTAGTTGATGGTGGCATATTAGACAATTTACCTGTTGATGTAGTGCGTGCAATGGGTGCCGATATTGTAATCGCTGTTAATATTTCTACGCCTTTAAAAGAAATCAAATCTAATAGTTCCTTTTTAACTATTGCCCTACAATCATTAGATACTGCCTTAATTCAAAATACCCGCCGAGCATTGGAAAATGCAGATATAATTATTACGCCAAAGCTTGAAAATTATGGGTTTACCGATTTTCAGAAAGGCAATGAAATGGTAGCGAAAGGTTATGAAGCTGTTAAAAAGAAAGCAGCTTTATTTAAAGGGCTGAGCATAACACCAGCCGCTTATGCACGTTATCGTGCCAAAATAGAAGCTAAAAAGTTGGCGACATCAAATAGCATTATTCCCCGATTTATTAAATTTCGAGGTAATAAACGTACCAGCACAAGCGTTTTACGGGGTAGGTTACAGAATATAATTGGACATAAGCTGAAAATAGCAGATATTGAAGCGGAAACGAAACGCTTAATGTCTTTAAATGAATTTGAACAAATCACATATCAAATTATCGAAAATCAACAGGGGCAAAAAGGTTTACTCTTTGATGTGCGTGAAAAACGTTGGGGCCCAAATTATTTTCGTTTTGGCTTAAATGCCAGTACAACTTTTAATGATAAATTAGAATTTAGCTTACTCTTACATCATGAACGCTTAAATTTAACTCGTTTTGGTGCCGAATGGGTGAACGAGTTAGAAATTCATTCGGGTTATAGATTATTTAGTGAATTTTATCGCCCCTTAGATTATCGTCGAGAATCTTTTATAGCACCTTATGTAGAATTTCGGCGTTTATTTATGGATGTATTTGAAAACAAACAAGGTATTGGTGAGTATGATTTAAAACGTTTAAATTTAGGCTTTGATTTTGGCTTTAATTTTGGCAATGTCGCCGAATTACGGGCTGGTTTTGCACATCAGCGCACATTAGCTGATTTACGCATTGGAAATATTAATCTATTACCTACAAACAATACTTACAATAATTTATTAAGGATTCGCTTTGGTTACGATACATTAGATGAGAATATTTTTCCCAAACATGGTAGCAAAATACAGATAACCACTGAATTTTCTCACAAATTTCTCGGTTCAAATCGTAACTATGAAAAACTAATGTTTTCTACTCGTAAAGTTTTTCCGATTAATAAGCAGTTCACTTTGATGACAAATGCCGAAATTTTTACATTTATTGAGACTAATCCTTTGAAATATGAACAGTTTTCAATAGGAGGACTTAACTATTTAGCAGGCTATCCAGAAGGAGATATTAATGGTAAACACGCCTTATTTTTACAAATAGGTGGGATATTCGATCCAGTTCCAATAACAAATCCGCTAAAGATGAAATGGTTAGGATTTGTGCATTTTGGTAATGCTTGGGATAATAATAAAAAAATTCGGATAAATGATTTACTGTTTGGAGGATTGGGCGGAGTTGCATGGAATACGCCTTTAGGTAGTATTTTCTTGGGGGCGGGTTATACTAGTGGAGGAGCTTTGAATTATTATTTGTCTTTGGGGCAGGTTTTTTGAAGGCTAAGAGAAATTTATAAGGAAAAATTATGGCAGGCGACTTTATTATCATTTAGTTTGGGCAACTAAAAATCGTTTACCATTGATTACAAATGATATTGAAGCAAATCTTTATGATTACATAATTGGTAAAGTTGATTCTATTGAATGTATTACTCATGCAATTGGTGGCATTGAAAATCATATACATTTAGTCATTTCTATTCCACCTAAGTTGTCTATTAGGGATTTTGTACAGAATTTAAAAGGAAGTAGTTCATATTATGTTAATCATAGAACAGGGAATAATCAAACAACATTTGCATGGCAACGTGGGGTGTGTTTTTATTAAGCGAGAAAAATTTAAATCTAGTCGTTAATTATGTTAAAAATCAAAAACAACATCATCGTGATGGAACTATTATTACATTGTTAGAAACAGATAGTGATGAAAATTATGCACCTACTAAAAATAATCAATGAACTATCAGTCTCACGGCTTCAGCCTGAAGCTAAAGTTTATTAATTATAGCACTACCCGTTTGTATAAAATACAGCGTACCAACCTGCCAGGTTTTAAAAACCTGGCAGGTTTGTACTTAACTAAATCGGGTAACGCTATAACACCACCTCCGCCTTGGGCTAAAGCCCAAGGCGAAAATTAGGATACAACCATGCACAAACCAATAAACCGTAGAAAATTCATAAAACTAACAACCAATGCTGCCATAGCTGCCAGCATAGTTAGCTTTCCATCAATCTCAATTGCTGCAACCAAAAAAGTAGTAATAATTGGTGGCGGAGCTGGTGGAACTGTCGCAGCTAAAGCAATTCGATTGACCGATCCAACGATTGAAGTCACACTAATCGAAGCAAATAAACACTATTACACTGGATTCATGAGTAATGAAGTGTTAAGCGGACAACGTTCGATTGAGTCCATCAAGTTCAATTATGATGGCTTGAGCAAATATGGTATCAAGATGCTATATGGTAAAGCACTTGGTATTGATCCAATTGCTAAACAGGTTCAACTGG
>JALWSU010000295.1 GCA_026993485.1 Thiotrichaceae bacterium
ATCATTAAGTTCAAGGATGGAGTACAACTAATCTTAGACAACGAATAAAAAAACAATCGGTTAGCTGAGGAAGAATAATTTAAGTCTAAACCTCTGAGGTTTTGAAAACCTCAGAGGTTTTTGGCCAAAATCTTTATCTGAAAAGCTATAATCCCTGTAGTTCTTTTTTTTATTTTTAAACGGAGAAATATAATGACTAAAAATCCACAAGCCAAAAGAGCATTTCTCGCCTTTTGCTTGTTTTTACTATCTTCAACAGTGGCTCATGCTTTTCCGAGTTCTTTTGAGATGGCTTTTGTTAAAGCTTTCTCTAAAGATAAAGATAAAAAACACAGTGCAGCTTGCATTGTTGTTTGGAAAAATTATGATTCGAGTAATAGGAATGCCTATTGTCGATATGAGCTTGGTAAAACTAAAAATTTTTTGAGAGATGATGATAGGGGGTTTGATGTTTCCCCAACATTATCCACCAGATCAACTAGTACTTTTAGTACTTTTGGAGCCAAGATAACAACATGGCTGAAAAAGAAATATCAGATTGATAAGTCGAAAATCAATTCTTCAGACATGACAGTAATCGCAGCTTTTATGTCAAATAAGGATCTTACTTATTTTACGCTTGGTGGTAAAACATATCAGACACATTCATTACCCAATCTGGATATTATTTCCGTGCCAAGTGATGTTCGTAATAAATATAAGAATAAACCTTATAAGCAATTTGCTTATTTGGTGCATAGTTCTATTAAAAATATTAAATTTAGAAATCCACCTCAAACTGAGAATCAAGCATCTCAAACTGGAAACCAACCATCTCCGGTTCAGCAGCAACCATCTCCGGTTCAGCAGCAACCATCTCCGGTTCAGCAGCAACCATCTATGGTTCAGCAGCAACCATCTATGGTTCAGCAGCAAGCATCTCCAGTTCAGCAGCAACCATCTCCGGTTCAGCAGCAACCATCTCCAGTTCAGCAGCAACCATCTAATCAACCAAAACCGCCTGAAAATAACAGCAGTATATTAGACTTAATTATATTAGGCATTAGTTTCATTATCTTATGCTTTTTACTATTTGGGCTCTTTTGGTTTTTATTGAAGAAATATGACGATTTAAACGATCAACTTAGAGAGTTAGGAAAATCTTTCCGCACTAATTTTTCTGATGTTATCGAAAAGATTTCTGCTATTTCTGCTACTGATGCTATTTCTGCTACTGAAAAGGAACAAGCGCAACATGAAACTTCAAATCATGTAGGACAAAAACCGAGTCCTTGGCTGATTCCTAAAGAGTTTGATGAAAAAGTTAATGAATTAAAAACCTCATTAAAAGCGGCACAAACAAAAATAGATGCGGCACAAACAAAAATAGATGAAGCAAACAAACAAATACGTTTGGAACGAACAGGACATCTAGAGTCTTATACTGCCATAAAAAAGGTTCTTGATACAATGACAGAGTATTATGAAACACAACGTCAAGAAACTGAGCAAAAACTAGCAACAGCTATTAACAATAATAAAAAGCTAACGACTCGCCTAACAGATACAGAAGCAAAAAGGGATTATTTCAAAAAGCAATACGAAACCGAACAAGCTGAACGTAAAAAAGCAGAAGATGCTCTTAATGACTCTAAACAATCAACGCAAGACTTGTTATTGCAGCGTTTCCGTATCAGTAAACCTGATGAACTCCCCTTTCCAGATTGGATTAATCAAGTGAAAGAACAACAAGGCGTTTGGCGTTGGTTACAACCAGCTCTGTTGGGAGAACTGTCTGCCTGTGAGCAGATTGTTAAGGTAGTTAAAGATAAAGACAATGACAAAGATCGCAAGATTTTAGAATTGTTACACATCGACGATTTAATGCAGCACTGGGTGCCTTTAGTTGAGAAATCTTATGCTTCAAATAATGAATTATGGAAGGCTTTAAAAGGGGTTAATCGCGGTTTTTGGCTTAATAGATTATTGAGGGCTAATGATTTGTTACAATGCTATTTCCCAGAAGACTTAAAGCAGTTATCGCAGCATTTGTCTAATATCAATGGTATTTTACGCGCTGCTTTTGTCGAAATGGAAATTAAATTTATCAGTCCAAAAATACTTGAGCTAGTGCCTAGCTATATAACCAACAAGGCTAATATTAACTACAACAATTATGAACCTTTGCTTGTAGAACTGGTGAATACATCAGCAAAAAAATTGCAAGGGAAAGTTGTTGTCGATATTGAATCTTATGGGTTTGGTGAGAATGCGGAGACAGAAGTCCGAGTATTTGCCTATAATCCATCATCGTGGAAGGAATGATTGACTGGGGTGCATCAAATACGCTGATCAAACCTGACAGGTTTCAAAAACCTGTCAGGTTTTTTGCTTAACATTAATTTACAAGGGAGACTCAAATTATGCGTACAATTAGTATTTTCGCTATTTTTCAAGCTGTTATTCTTGCAGCACTATTAATATTTACACCAATTTTTACTGGTATCGTTAGCACTGGTTCTACTAGTCATCCATTGCTTCCTATAAATAATCCGATGCCCCAAATACTCAAAACTAATCCGACTACTGCTGATGCTACCTTTGCTTTTTCGCAAACTGCTCAGCAACTGACGGTAACGCCGCCAGCAGGTGTCAGTTTTTTAGATGATGTTGAGCGGTATATTCTTGATTTGACTAATGTAGAGCGGCGTAAATATAAGTTAAGTCCTTTGAAATATGATCCAATGTTACAAACTGCGGCTCGTACACATAGTGCTGATATGCTGGATCGGGATTTCTTCGATCATGCTAGTCCAGAGGGTAGAACGCCACATGACAGGATTGCGATTATTCATAGGCAATTGATTGGTTTAACTGGTGAAAATATTGGTATGTGGCAAGGTTATGATGTTAATGATGCTAGGAAGTTGGCTGAGGTGGCTGTTGAAGGTTGGATGAATAGTCCTGGGCATAGGGAGAATATTCTTAGAAAGAGTTTTACTCATCTTGGTGTTGGTGCTGCTGTGAAAGGGAATATGGTGAAAATTACCCAAAATTTTGCGTCTACTCAAGCCTTATTTGAACAGCCTTTACCTCTTAAGGTGAAATCTGGTGATTTTTTAAATTTAAAAACTAAGCCGGGTTTACAAAGGTATGCGCCAGTTAAATATGCGTTTTGGGTATCTGAAACTGGGAAGCTTGCTGCGGATCCAGTTTCTCTGAAGCAGTCTCAAGTGATGGTGCCACCAGGGGATTATCGCTTGCGTTTATATTTTGTTCAGTCTCGGAAGCGGGGTAGTGTCAATTATGTTATTTATAATGGTCCACAAATTGTGGTGGAGTAATTTATGCCTGACTTAGAAAGCATATTTCATGAGGCTAAAATTCATATACAACAACAGTGTCCTGAAAAAGCAAAAGATTTGCTTGCAAGGCTTTCAGGGACTAGGTATGAAATGCAAGCAAGGATTTTGCTAAATGAATTAAATCCTAATTCGCCAAGAGGCCACAGCCATTCCCGCAAGGCTCAAGAGTTGTTGAATAAATGGGCTACGATTGATTCTGTTAATCACGCAGATTGTGTACCATTTTTAAAGAATTTGTTTGATTTAGATTTGCGGGATGAAGTGGCGATAATTAACTTACGCCGAGAAGTTATTGATCAATTGTGTCAATGGATTGACGTTATTGAAGATGAAGATTGGTTAAGTGAAATTGTCGAGCTGGTGCAAAAGCATCCTGATTTTGAGCATGATGCGAAGTTTGATGAAGCATTGGAAAAGTGGTGGCTTGATAGATTTACGAAATTATACGATGAAATAGAAATACAAGTTAATGACGCACTGGCAAACTGGGCGGTTGAGGATGCCAGAAACTCACTTGCTCCTTTGTTAAATCGGCGCACTTTGCCCAGCAGTTTGCAAAGTAAGGTGAGGGATTTAGAAAACGATATTGCTCAAGTCAATACTGATAAACAAAATTTGGAGAATTTACTGGGTGAATTGCAGCAGGAAATTGCTGATTGGGGAGTTGCCCAAAAACTTGCTTTACTTTCTACTGATTTACAAGCTTTTAAAGTCAAATCCTCTTATGCTATACCCGATAATTGGAAATCTCGGATTAAAAACACTTTATTGGATTTATCTAATCAGATTCAAATATTTATTCAGTCTCAAGCTCAAGCCTGTAAGACATTTTCAGCAGTTCGGAGATTATTTGCTTATGTAAATAATATAAATAAGTATATTTTTATTGAACTAGACATTAGTTGGTTTGAAGCAGTACAAATTGCTTATCAAGAATCGAACGATAGTGAAATTAAATTTGCTACTTCTATTACTGATTTAGAAAAGATTCGTCAAGATATTTTAGCTGAAATGGATTCATTACCAGCGGGGCTGGTACAGTGGTTACAAAATCGTGCTGATGCGCTTGTTACTGTGATTAATCAATGGCAGCAAATTATCAAAGGGATTGTATATCCTGTTGAAAGTGATGAAGTTGTTCCAGTTCAGTTCCAAGAGGATATTAAAACATATCAAAATTTGTGGCAAGAATTGCAGGCTATTGAAGAGCAACTTAGTCCGAAAAATACGCCAACAGATGATGATTTTCAAACTGCTGAGCAAAGTTTAAGGCAAGATAAGTATAAAAACCATGAATTTGCTCAACGCTTATTGTCAGAGGTACAAATCAATCGCCAGAGTTATCGTTTTGATAAGCTTTTGGCAGTATGGGATATAGATGGATTTTTAAAGGAATGTAACAATACCTCAACTTCAACGTCAATAATAGAATCCTATTTAGAACTGGCAAATTATAAAGGCAGTTTATATGAACTCTTAGAACTTTCTAGGAATAAAAGTGAAAAAATTGCCGAGTGGTGGGAGAAATGGTATGGAACTATTGCGAATTTGCCTGAACTACCAGCTAAATTTTCTGAACAATTAGAACAAATTGCGTTGGAACGACGGCGTATCTGGTTTGAGCAACTGAATAAGCTTTTATATAAGAAACCTAAAGCCGTGATTTGCCATAATACCGCAGAAACGCTGAAAAAGTGGCAAGATTTGAGTTTTCATTTTGTCAGATATTATCGAGATTTTAATCGTCTGGCTTGGCATCAGGCGGCTATGGAAGCTATGGCAGTTCAGGATTGGCAGGCAGCAGAAAAGGCTATAGAAGCTGGTGATAAAGAAGATAGAGAAAAATTAAAGCTTTTGTTGGCAATCAGACAAGCTGAGGCTGAAAGTCTTGATGATTTGATTAAGTTATTTAATCAAAAGTGGGCTTTGATTAAGCTTTATTTGGCTGATGAACTTGGCAAGTTATTATATAAAGCTATTGTTTATGTTTGGGATAAGGATGAAGATAGGCGGCGTTTGTTTATATTAATAAAATTAGCTAGTAGTATTGATGATGCAAAATGTCCTAGATTTTTAAAGAGGTGTTTGCAGTGGTTAGCTATAGAAAGCTCATTAACGACTCAAGCAATTACGCCAGACAGTTTATTAGCCTTTGTTAAATTGGTGTTTGTGGTACGTGGTACTGGTATTCGTTATAACTTACGCAAGGCTTTGATGCGATTAATTAAGCAGTGGAAAAGTGATAATCAGTTATTATGGACATGGTTTTATAATGCCAGCCAGCAAATTCAGCCGCCGTTGATTTTAGAATCTGTTAATCCGTTGACTCAATTGAGTGAGCAAACTGAGCAAATAGTAATAGCTATAAAAAAACACTTGGCTGATTTAAGTGAAATTTCTCAAACCGATTTGCTTGCTGCTGAAACCAAGCTTAAGTCTGAAATGGAAATTTGGCAAGATTTAAGCGATTATACTAATTTGTTGCCGTTTCAGCCCGCACAACAACCAGTTGCGCCCGATAGTTTGAGTAAATTAAGTCAATGGTTAGATAAACTAAAGAAAGTCAAACACAATTTAGTTTATTTAGAAGATGCTGATTTACGCCAAGAAAAGAATCAAAATAGTTTGTACAGTACTCTATTGATAATAAAAGATGAATGTAGGGAAATGAGTGTGCATGATGCGTGGTTGCAACGTGCTAATGCTTTGGAACCTTTGACTCGTTTGACATTTCTTTTAAGCCAATTTGAAACCAATACTCGTGGTTTTGGCAGCAATGAGATTGGTGACTTGGATTATCGTGAATGGCTTGTCAAAATGAACTCGAATTTGCAAGAAATAATCGAAAAATTTAAACAGGCTAATATGGTTGAGCGTGGGTTTTGGCGGGCAGTTTCTAAAGATTGTTGGGATTTGGTTTGTAATAAAAATGGGGGAGGGATATTAGTGCCTGTACCTGAAAAACCAGATTTGCGGGAATTATGCGATTTATGTCCTCGACTTGATGAAGAAGAACGGCAATTTCGACTCGCCTTGATTAAACTATTTAACGAAGCGTCTTTAACTTATGTTCCCCCTGGTGCTGAAATTGATGTTAATAATTCAAAATATCAGGCTTTTTATGAAAGTATTCCTAAGAATGCACCGCGTACTCGTCGCTGCTATTATCTTTTTAAGAGAGAAATAACCAAAGAGCCTTTGGCTACTTTATTAAAACAGGCAAAAGGTGAATCTATTTTGCCTAAGTGGGTAAATAATTTTTTAGAGGAGGGGATTCCTTAAATGTTATTACGTATTTTTATATTATTTATAGTTTTAAGCCAAATGCCCTTAGCGTTTGGAGGCAATGAACTTGATATAGTTTTTGTTATTGATGAATCTGGCAGTATGTGGGGTTCCAAACAGCATCCAAAAGCTAATGATAAATATAGACATCGTGCTAGTATAGTTGAAAATGTCATAACTAGGCTTGCTGAACAGGCGAAGGGAACTTCGCAGGTTTATCATGTATCAGTAATTGAATTTGGGGGGGATAAGCCAACATCTGCCCGAGTGCTGATTTCTAATCTGCAACTCAAATATAATCCTGCTAAACCTGATGAGATTATCTCGCAAACTAGGTTGCGGGTATCAGCCGCTTTATATCGTCGAACCCAAAATATGGGTAATACTAATACCCCCTTAGCTATGAAACTGGCTTTGGCAGAATTTCGTAAATTAGAGGCTGCTAATGGTGGCGTTGCACGGGAGCGAAAATTATTAATTATCACCGATGGACGGCCTTATATTTACAATGAAAATTTAAAAAATTTGCGAAATGATATTCAAAATTATGCTGATGATTTGAAATCCGCTAAAGTTGAACTTTGGTTAGTGGGATTAAATGATGCGAGTAATTATTGGAATACTGGCGATGGTGAATTTTGGGAAAATGTAGCAGGCATAGATAAAGCTCGTCTTGCAGAAACGTCTTTTCCTAGTATAGCGGCAGTAGTACAAGATATTGTCGATCATTGGTTACATCAGAACAGCATATCACTTGCAAATGAAGAATATCATAGCCGTCCTTATTTAAAACGAATTACTTTCAATGTGCATTCACATAAGCCGGGTGCGAAATCGCAGCTAATTGATCCCAATGGACAACCGATTCCGCCAGAGAATGGTACCGGACAACAGGGAACTTATATTCGCTATATTGTAGATAATCCGATTGTTGGTACTTATACAATCAAAAAATTGTCTAATTCGGCTTACAAAGTATTTGTAGAAGAAAACGCGCCGACTCTGATCTATATTGGCCCTCAAGGTATGATTAACCAAAATGTCAAGAATCGCATTGTTTTCCAAGTGATGCAAGGCGAAAATGGTTTGCAAGAAATACCACAATGGCCAGTTACAGCTAAAGTGAGTATTACTCCACCATCAGGGATTATACAAACTTTGCCTGCCACTTTTAAAGGGGATGGCAAATATTCAGCGACTTGGATACCGACAGAAGTTGGAAAACATCAGTTAAAGTTTGAGGCTACAGTTGAAGTTCAAACCGATAAAGGACCGAAACAGTATGAATTAGTTGATGGCAATAGTGCTATAGGAGAAGTTGAAGTCCAAGCATATACGCCGCCACCAGGTGTTGCATCATCTTCAACCACGCTTGTGCCTAAGAATGCTCTTTGGCTACATTTGGAAACCCCTAATTTAGAAGATGGCTTGAGTTTATTACCTTGGGAAGATCGTGCGCTGGTGAAATTTTCTCTGTATAAAGGAGAGGAACTGGTGACAACACTTGGAGATGTTGTGAATAATCCTGATAGTTGGTTAAAACTAGAACTTATGGATAAGTCAGGAATTGCCCTGTCAAAACAACCTATTCCTTTAAAAGTAGAAGACAGCTATTTTGTAGCAGAAATTCCTATAAAGCGGGGGTGGTCCTTATCAAGCAATAAATTGCATTTAAGAGTAACAGCTGAACCTCATAGACTCAGAGAAGATAATTTAGAATTAAATGGTATTTGGTTACCAGAGTCATTGGAAGATAAGCGCATCTATGGCAATCCGATGACGGTTGCAGATATTGACGTTGTTACCTCTGTTTGGGTAATGGTTGTCGTTGCTATTATAATTATTATTTTAGTGTTAGCACTGATAGCACTGGGACTGGTATATATAATACCACGCTTGAATATTCGCAGCGAAGATAGAGGTAGAATAGTCAACTTACTGATTTATGATGGCATAGAAGATCCAAGCGCGGTTAGAGCCAAAAAAATCAATATCACCGGACAAATTCATAGTAAGTTAGATGGACAAGTGCGGGTAACTACAGCGGGTAAATCTCTGGCTGCGGAATATTTTCGTGTGAGCCGCTCACCGAATCCCAATTCACCTCAAGTGAAAATTGAGTATCGTTGGCAAGGTGAAGATAAGAAGAAGGTGCATAGGGTTTTGTTATCAGGCCGAACGCCAAAACGTGTGGAAGGTATTTCTTCTGGGAATTATATGATTGCATTGGGGTATTAATAACTGATGTTACACACTTACATCATGCAGGGGCAATCCCTTGTGGTTGCCCTTTGGGGCGTTTAAGAATTAAAGCAATTAAAATCAAATACTTTAATAAATCTTATAAGAAAACGTCGATATAGAAGAAGAGGCTTTCAACTAAATCCAATTATAATTGGTGCTGCAATTATTATCACTAATTCTGTGGGAGTAGTGATATGGTTCAGTTATACAACTTTTGGTTATTCATTCTGAATTAATTGATATAGCACTACCCGTTTGTATAAAATACAGCGATTAAACCTGCCAGGTTTTTAAAACCTGGCAGGTTTGTACTTAACTAAATCGGGTAACGCTATATAATGGAACCAGAGGAACTATTATTTATAATAAGTCATGAACTTGGACATCTTAAATTTAAACATATCTTAGCTTCTGAAGTTGTGAATGTTTCCTATTATTTCCTAAATTTTATTCCAACTGACACTTTAAAAAACATTATTATCAATTTATCATTCCTCACTTTCCTAAAATGGTCTCGTGAATCTGAAATTTCGGCGGATAGGCTGGGCATGATTTTAGTCGGTTCAGAAGAAATTGCATCTAAGGCGTTAATTAAACTTCTATCAGGACTCAATAATTAATATGGGGAAATTAATATTGAAGCCTTTCAAAAACAGTGCCAACCAGAAGAAAAAGGCTTTGATTTAAGACAATTACCAGTCTTATTAAAAGAAGTTACTTCTACGCATCCTTTTATTTGCAGTCGAGTTAAGGCACTGTATCAATACAAAAATTCCTCGGAATATGCTCAAATTGTTTCAACAGGTGAGAATCAAACTATTAAAATAGAACGACATTCTTTTTCTGATGAGAAGTAAATTAAGTACATTTGGAGTCCAAAGCTTCAGCTTTGGCCGAGTAGCAAAGCTAAAGCTTTGAATTCCAATATATTATTAAATTAAGTACTTAAATTGGTTTGCAATTTTAAATTAAAACAGGAGAAAAACGCATGGCAGTACACGCATTAGTCATGGGTTTCGGCGGCACAGGAGCCCATATTTTGACTTACCTCAAAGAAATGGCTGTTTTAAAACACGGGAAAAAACCCGACGGTATTAAATTTTTGCTATTTGATACCATTGCTACAGAAGATTGGAAACCAGGTAAGACTGTCCAAATAGCAGGCGGTGCTGGTGGAGAAAAAGTGGCGCAAGGTCAGGAAATATCATTAGATCCTGCCAATGAGTATTTTTATTTGCAAGATAGTACGCCTACTTTAAAAGAGTATGTGAATAGATACTTAGCACCTAATGCTCCAACTGTGAATCAATATCCACACCTGAAAGACTGGCTACACACATCTTGGTTAGGAAAACATATTTCACCAAATAAACTCAATATCAAAGATGGTGCAGCCCAGCAACGTCAAATTGGTCGTTTTGCTCTATTTCAGAATGTACCTGCTATTACCCAATTTCTTCAGCAAACATTAACGGCATTAAGAAATCAAGCGGGTAATGCGACTATTCAAGTTTGGTTGATTGGCTCTGTAGCAGGTGGAACTGGGGCTGGTACCATGTTAGATGCCGCGTTTTTAACACGTTTGCAACTTCAAGGTATCCAACTCAGCGGTGTTTTTGTACTACCAGAAATTTATCGAGATCATGAGGGGATTAGCCAAGCCCGTGCTTATAGCTTATTTCGAGAGTTGAACCGATTTCAAGAAATCGGAGTCCCTAATACTGACCGTTATTTTGTCAATAATATTCAATGCTCTTCTGAAGTCAGCTATGATAAGACCGGACAACAGAAGGCTTTAGTGCCATCAAAATTATTTGATAATTTATTTTATCTGGGAACACCATGCCAAAATGATGACCAAAGAACTGCATTTTTTACTTCCGTTGCTAATGCCATAGACCCTTATTTAGATGATCAGCAAGGTCCGCCATTATTACAACAAGCGGTTAATCAAGACGGTGGTGCATCCTCTTTTGGAGCCGCTCGGCTTTATATACCTAAAGAAACTTATGCAGAATTATTTGCATGGGATGAAGTTTACGCATTTATTGAAGCCATTACGGCACCTAAAAAGGAATCTAATCAAGTCGTTGATGTTCATTCCGGACAACCAGCGGATAGACAAATAGCTGCTAAGACCAAAGTTGAAGGGCTTTTACCTTTATTTAAAGAATTATTTAAATTGAATGGTAAAACCGAACAACAAATTACTGAATTTGCTAAAAATAGCTTAAACCCAGAAGAAATTGTGACCAAGTGGTATCAATTAGGCGGTGCTGGCATTCTTGCAGGTCTCAATCTAACTCCTGCTGATAAGCAAAAAACCGTGTTGGCTTATACTAATCCTTATTTTTCCCTTGAAGAAGCGAATCTGGATAAAATCGATCCTACCCAAATAGTGGTAAAAACCTATAAAGAAAACAAAGCTGCTAAGGGTATAAAAGAAACGCAGGAAGAATCGCGTGATAGATTCGCTGATGAATTAGTGCAATGTACACAAGCTTATACCAGCGATGCTCAGGGAAGTTTTCAGGATGGGCGTAAAAAGGTTTTCGAGGTTTTATCGGAATTTCTGAGTAACAAAATTGATGCCTTGATTCAAGATGAATTTACCCAAAATCCGGGTATTGCTTGGGAGAATAATGCTCAAAATCAAGGTACTGTTATGACTCGTCTTTATCATGAAATCTCATGGATCTTATTGGATTTGGATAAGCTGTTTCAAAATATCTCCACCTGCTGGAATGCGCTTAATCAAGAAGCAGGTACACATAGCCAACAAGTTGTTAATGCCGCAAATACTTTGAGAGATAGCCGTGCGAAATTTTTTGTCACTTGGGTAGAGGAACTGCAAGAGACTGCACGTGAAGAATGTGGTGATTATATTCGTTGGTATCAAAATCGTGAATTACTTAAAGATATGCAAGAGCTAGTAAAGCATGTCAAAAAGAGATTCGAGGAATGGGCAGATGTCTTTAAAGAAGTTGTTCAAGATTTAGCAGTAAGTCATGCCGATCGCGGCCATCCTGCCATCCTAGAAAGGATTAGCAAAGACCAGACAAGTCTAAATGGGCGATTGTATCGCTTAGCACGAAATCCGAATGCTTTAATCAGTTGCACACCCAAATTAGCTGATGGCAGCTATGATATTGAAATGCAAGGATATAGAGAGGAGCTGCGTAGATTAGCGGTTACTGATGGGCAAGGAAAACGTTTAAGTGAGCAAATATTAGACAATGCTCATTGGGAAGCTAAGGTAGATAGCAAAACTAGACAACCACAATTAAACTTAGTCGCCAAATGGGGCAATAATAAAGAGGCTGTTCAATCACTACCTAAACTCCATGAAGCACTTTATAAGTATTTCCGAACTATCATTGATGACAAACTCAGGTCACAGGATATTTTTGATTACTTGTCGTATGCACAGAAGCAAGATAGTAACTTACCACAAGTGGTTACTGAATTATTGAAGGACCGTTCTGAAATATTATTGAATACTCCAGCCGCACAAACGGCAAGTATTAATTGGGTTTATCAAGCCCCCGCAGCTCCAGAGAAAAAAAACTTGGCAACCGCATTAGAAGTGGCGTTAAATGGTGCAAATTCAGCAACACTTCATTCTGATCCTAATGCTTTAACTTTGATGAGAATCTGTAAGCCTGCAAATGACGATGTGACTAACCTAACTGACTGCCAAAATGCTTACTTGCAGATGCAAATGGATGATCTAAATAGGGAAGATAAGCATGATCAAGCATTATATCGTGCTCAAATTTATCATCCATTCCGTGCCGAATTGGAAGCTTGGTATATAGAGCGAATGTATTATCATCGTCAACTTCAGCAAGTTATTGACACTGATAAACAGATTACTCCGCGTATTACTCGCTTGTTAGAACATCCAGACATGATGCAAGCTTTTGTACGTTGCATTGCGACTAAAGCAATTGAAAGAGATGATAATCAGCAAATTTGGGTTTGGCATAATTCTGCAAAAAACCAAGATATTGAATTGACATTAAGTGCTAATCCCAACGCTGATGTCATAAGCGCAGCAGTGACTTTTGTACTCCGTCAGCGAGAGGCAAAACAAAATAGTAGAGTCCAAATTAGCCTAAAAGATGCCGAAAAGAGTGCTAAAGATGCAGCGCAACAGGCAGGGCAAAACGTCAACGATATGGTAGAAGCCTTTGTGGGCAAGCCGACTGAGCCGGAAAGTTCCCAACAACTGGATAGTTTTTTGGATGAATATTTTGATGCTAATGGATTAAATGATCCTAATTTGGCAGATAGACAAAAACAGAATTTGAAAATGATTTTCCAGTTTTATGGGGATAGAAATAGGCGCACACATTTGGGGGATAGGATGCAGTTGCCTTAATGGAAATTGTCTGAACTGTGAATTTCAGTCTAAACCTCCGAGGTTTTGAAAACCTCGGAGGTTTTTGGCCAAAATCTTTATCTGAAATACTATATGAAAAAACAATGATAAATCATAATAATCACAGTTCAGAAGCAAATTATAGGATATAGTGCTATGTTTCAAACCGCATTAAAATACAATGTTGAAGTGACTAAAACGAAAAAGATAGAATTTCCAGTGCCTTTTTCCGCAGGCGCACAGGTGACAGTTTTTGTGATTTCAGAACAACCAGTTGAGAATTTTGATGATCTTTTGAGCGCATCTAAAAGTAGTCTTGATTTTTGGGATAACCCTTTTGATGATGAGGATTGGAATCATGTATGAACATGGACGAAATACGGAAATTGTATGCCTTTCTGGATTGGGTAAGTACCAGTGCAAGAATAAAGTGATATATTAGCTACGCTTACTACGTTTTGTCTTGTTTGGAGTTCAAGGCCACCTTGAACGAGCAATATTTGTTCAAGGTAACCTTGAACTCCAAAATCTCAGAAAATACCTTAATTGGTAAGTACTGAACCAGAAATTATTTAACAGATTGGAGTCCAAAGCTTTAGCTTTGGTGCGACCAGCCAAAGCTAAAGCTTTGGACTCCAAAACAATTAATAGAGTTACTGATATGAAATTCAAAACCTTTATAATAGGATTCCTAATATTAATATTCACCCCGATTTTGGTGATAGGCGGTTTTGCTGCTTACACTTATTTATCCAATTCTAGCCCGCAATCAGGTTTAATTCAATCTAGCGTTGAACCTCAAATTGTTTTTACTGGTGAGCCGGTTAATTATAATATCCATTTTTCTGGAGATAAAGCTCCTCGCCCGGAGGGGAAGCCTATGCCTCCGCTGGATATAATTTTTGTAATTGATGTTTCTGGTTCAATGCACAGTTCTTTGCCTGCTATGAAAAATGCTGCTCGTACTGTCGCTCGTGAACTGGTGAATGCTTATCCTTTAGGTTATATTCGTTTCGCTTTGACGCAATTTCATGATTCTTCTGAAATTAAATCTGGCTGGACATCTGATCCCAATGCCCTTGATGTTGGGCTAAATAATTTAGATTTCATGAGTGGTAACAATGGTACTGAGTTGCTTTTTCCACCTATTCAGCAGTTATTTAATCAAGGACGCAGCAATGCGACTAAAGCTGTGGTTTTTTATACTGATGGTTATATTGGGGTAGATGATAATATTATTAAAAAAGCTGAGGCTTTACGTCGGCAAGGTGTTCAAATATTTTCTATAAGTCCACCTGGTTATGATGCTGAAGCTATGTTTCATATTACTGGAGAATGGGATAGGGTTTTAGAACCTCTTGATTTAAAAGATTTAGTAAAAAAATTTCGCCAAGTTGCTGATATTATTGTTGGGCTTTATGGCTATAATGCTCAATTAACTCATCATCTGGATACGAAGAATTTTTTAATACCTATTGATGGTACAAAATGGAGTAAAACTGATGCTGGTTATTTGCAATGGGATATTGGTTATTTACCCTTTAAATCATTGGATTTTAATCATAAGCTAATTCCAGAAACCATTGGACAATGGACAGTAGGTTTAGCAGCACCAGAAATAGCTTTTATTAATTCACACAATCAACCTGACATAATGCGTGGTACACGACAACCGCAATTATTAGTTTTGAGTATTTGGTTGCTGGTTTTAGCATTTTTACCTGCATTATTATGGTTATTGGCATATTTAATGCGCCATCGTCCTCCTGCAATTGTGCCAGAATATAGCCCGCCGCCTATTCGTTCTTTGCCACAGCCTACGCCTTTACCTTTGCCCTCTGCCTCGGTTTTAGAAACAAAAACGCTGGTGCCTACGCTTTTTATTGGAATTGGTGGAGCTGGGCGTAATGAACTGGTTAAAATTCAAGAAGCAATTCGGGCGGGACATTTGGAACTGAATAATCCGCCTTGTCGTTTTTTAGGTTTAGATTTAGATAATAGTCAACAAAACGATAAAGTGCGCGAACTCATTGCTCCACAAGCGATTCGTCAAGCAGCTCAATACTTGCCACCAGTGTCACAACCATTGCCAAATCATTTAAAATGGTTTAATCCACAAGACTATATTGACGCTGCACGAGCAGATTTAGATTTATCCAAAGGCTGTAGAGGGGATAGGTTATTAGCGCGATTAGCCCTATTTCAGTGGTTAGAAACTGGCGAACTATTGAGCGTATTAACCGAAGAATATGATAGCTTATTGGAGTTTGCTTCAGTTGACGATCAGCGTCAAATTATACTAATTGCGGATCGTACTGGTGGAGTTGGTAGTGGCTGGCTGCTTGATATTGCACGTTTATTGCGGCGGATAGCTTATCAAAAGCGAACTGGAGAAGAATTAGTGCCAAATATTATTTCTATTCTTTTAAGTCCAAGCAATTTGAGTTCTCTCCAGCAAGAAAATCGTCAAGCTTTAAATGATGAAATTGAATCGGCTCAATTAGTAGGAGGCTTTCCACAGCGTATCACTTATAAGCCTGATGATTTGTTATTAGATCAAATTGATCATGAAAGTCCATTTAATTGGCTGTTTTCAATTAATAATACTGCGGCTTTAAGTGCAGTTCTAGTCGAACGCTATCCGCGCTGGACATTATTAAACGATCCTTTTAATCAAGGGCAAATCGTTTCAGTAACAGCCAAAGCTATTCATGTCATGCCCGATTTGAATTATCAATTGGTTAAATGGGATATTTTGCGGCGCTTATTGGGTGCAGAAGTTTTACTCGATTTAGAACTAGATGAAGCTAGTCAGAAATTGATTATCAAAAGTTTTTCTGAGGAAGAGGCTGAAAAGTTAATCATCAAATGGCAAGCCAGCGAAACTAAAGGCACACCTTGGCAATTCTTATTAAATGTTATTATTGGAGTTGAAAGCGAGACCCAGTTTTTTGAAATCATGGAAGAAAAAGGTCATCCTGATTTGATGTGGTTTCAACAAGCCTTTGTCGCTTCTATCGCTCGACAATTGCGAGGCGAAAAACAGGAAAAACAGGGCTGGGTGCGTACTTGGATGCCGAGTGGAGCGATAGCAGCATTGCGTTTATTTGCCGAACGCTTAGAACAGCGTGTACAACCACAAGCACCTGTGGGTGAAATTCTAACTATTATTTTAAAACTTATTGAATTATCAAGAGAAACAGCGGACACATTAGAAAAGTGGCTAAAGGAGTTTATCCCCTTTTGTGAACAAATAGGAAAAGAACAGCAACAAT
>JALWSU010000296.1 GCA_026993485.1 Thiotrichaceae bacterium
GGATTGCCCCTACATCATTGTTTGTAGGGGCAATCCCTTATGGTTGCCCGGTGATGCGTTTCAGGATTAAACGCAATTAAATTAATTATTGAAAAAATTGTGTATAAGTGCCCGCTGGGAGGGTGCAGCCTCCCCCTTATTCCCCCTCCCAGCGGGAGGGGGTTAGGGGGAGGGAGAAATGGTGAATCTACATCATTTTTTTTATTAAGGGACATCATTATTGTTTAGTTCTATTGGAATATACACAGTAAATATGGTTTTTCCAGGTTGACTTTGTACCGTGATTTTTCCTTGATGTTTTTCAATAATCTTTTTAACAATATCTAAGCCTAAGCCGCTGCCTTCACCAGCAGGTTTGGTGGTGAAAAATGGTTCAAAAATTTTTGGTTTAATCTCCTCTGGAATACCAACACCGCTATCAGTGAAACTAATAACAATATTATTATCCTCTTGATAAGCATCAATTTTTAGAGTACCACGATAATCCATCGCTTGTAAGGCATTATGAACTAAATTAGTCCACACCTGATTAAGTTCATCAGGATAACAAAACACTAACGGTAATTGGGCATAATTTTTAATTACTTCAATACCATGTTTAAGGTGGTTATGATACAAAGTTAAAACCGTTTCAATACTATCAATAATATTAGCTGCCGTCTTTTTACCAGTTTTATCATAACGGGCATAATTTTTAAGCGCAAAAACGGTTTTTGCAGCACGTTCTGATGCAGTTGTAATAGTTTCGGTACTTTGTTTTAAAGTAGACAATTGGTAAACCATATTTAAAATCTTGTCACCTTCAGCAGATTTTAATAACGGCAAAAACGCTTTAATATTCCCATAAATACCTATGTCCACCAATGTATCAGCCATAGTATCAGCATCACTGATATTTTGCCTTTCTAGCTCACGAACCAAAGCGCGTCGATATTTCCGTTTTTCTTTCAAACTAATCTGCCTTTTTGGTTCTTGTCGAGTCACTAAAAGTAAATCCCAAAAAATCTGTTGATGTGCCGCATCAAGCGATTGAAAAAATTTTGGTAAATCGGTGAGACATTTATCCAAAAAAATTGCTATACTATCAATAGATGAACGAATAGCCCCTAGTGGGGTATTAATTTCATGGGCAATTCCAGCAACTAAATGTCCCAAAGCTGCCATTTTTTCGGATTCGATTACCTGTTCTTTTAATTTGGCAGTTTCAGCTAACAGTTTTTCTAACTGCTCATTGCTATCATTAAGTTTATTATCGCGTGTCTCAATCTGCATCAGCATATCATTAAAAGCATCAATCAACTTACCAAATTCATCATTATTCAGTTTGATAGTACGAATTGAATAATCTTTATCTTTAGAAACCTTTTTGATTGTGTCCAAAAGATTATCAATAGGTTGAGTTATAAATTGCTGCAATTTAGATGCCAGCATAAACGCTAGCAACAAGGAAATAAAAAATACCAAAAAGACTATACTAACAACCCATTGCAAACGCGCCTTTAATCTCCCTAAATCTGATCGAATGTAAACAGTTCCAATCATTCTACCTTTATAGATAATATTTTGAAAAATATCAACATGATTTTTATCAAAAAAATAACCCCTATCACTGTTTAAAAAATCAAAATCAGACAATTTTAAAGCTGCCAAATTATTCTTACTAGCATCTCGAAAATAATCAGCAACAGGATTACCATATTTTGAAAAGACACGGGTAAAAATTATATGTGGATTCGCCTTTAATACGGTTAAATTTTGTTCTATAGTCTTATTATTATCAAAAAGCAGTCCAGCACTGCTATTAATTCCAACCAAATTAGCTAAAGTAAATAAATCTGTTACTATATTACGACGGCTAGTTCTTATTTCACTAAGAATAAATGCCACAGCCACAAGTAGCAATATAACTGCACTTGTGAATATAATGACGATCTTCAATTTATTTTCAATTGAAAAATCACGAAACTTGGGCATTTAAAACCTCTTTTAATCATTCATTAAACTAAAAATACCATGTCTATTAAATTATATAATCAACAAACTCAATACTTACAAATAGCTATCACCTTTTTATTACTTATTGGAAACCTATCTCCACATACATATGCTGAGACTTTAAACCAAGACCAAACCAAAGCCGTTTATTTATTCAATCTCGCACTATTTTTAACTTGGCCAAATAATACTTTTAAATCTCCTGAACAACCATTTCGCCTATGTATTTTAGGTAAAGATCCCTTTGGAATTGAACTCGATATTATTATCGAAACTGAAAAAATAGACACTCATCCAGTGGTAGTACCACGTATCAGCACAGTTCAAATGAGCCGTCATTGTCAAATATTATTTATCAATCAATCTGAACAAAACCATTTAGCAACAATCTTGGCTTATCTGAACAAACGCCCTATTCTTACTGTTAGTGATCTCAAAAATTTTGTCAAACAAGGTGGAATGATACAATTCTTTAACACCAATAAAAATCAAGTAGGCCTTATCATTAACCCAAAAACACTGAAACAATCTGGTATCGAAGCTAGTGCAAATCTATTAGAAATAGCTACAATTTTTAATTCGTCCCCAGACGACAATTAATGAGCTTTTATAGTCAGCAAACTTGGACTACTTACTCGTTCCTCCTCAAACATATTCCGAACACAAACAGCAAAATGTTGTTCACCTTCAAAGGAGGAAGTTACAATTAACGGAATTCGCAATTCATCTGAACCCTCAAAATCCACGCTAAAAAGCTTAAGCTGCTTATCACCTTTAACCCAAGAAAGACATGGAGCTAAACTAACCTGAAGTATATCGCCTGCCTGGTAGCCATCAGGCAATAAAACCATCAACTCCAGGCGATCGCCTAAACTCAACTCCTCAATTGCTATCCCATAAGAATTAAGAATCTCAACCTCAACTGGGAAAGTCTGATTAAATCCCTGCAAATATTCTTTAGATTCTTGCCTCAGTTCAACAGCAGCCACACCATCTAATATCTCAAGACATTCAATATGTTCATTCAAATTGACCACTTCGCTCGCCTTCATTTCTTTACCATTTACGCGCAAACTGGCTTCACCGATTTTTAGCTCTTTCCTTCTCAATTCCATCATCAAAATAATAGCTGCAACCGAATCTATACTAGAATACAACTTCCCCTGATCATTTAACTGAGATATTACCTGATTAGCCAAAATCATCCCACGTTTCAAATCACCAATAGCAATCAAACAAGCCCCAGCATAAGCCAGCATAGTCCGTTCTGCTACAACACCCAGATTAGTTTGAACAACCACTGGTTTCTCAGAAAAATCAATCATATCATCAATAAATTGGCGTACAGCTAAACTATCTTTTCCTGCCTTGACAAGACTATAAGCATCTTCAATAGTTTGGATTTGATCTGGAATAGCCTGCATTTGATGAACTAGAGCCCCATGATCTGCTAATGAAATACCAATCGTTATCGCTTGACTAAGTGATGAAGAAATCCCTGTTGCGAAATTCTCTAATTCTTTCAAATACCAAAGATAACGCACAGTCAGTTGACTATGATACTCACTAACATAATAACTTTCTGGATACAGAGCAAAACCTAAGTTTCTACACATCATCTGTTGTTCTTGCTTAATACCCACATTAATAATTTGTTCCGCAATGTTACGCTCGTCATCATTTTCCGCTATTATATACATAAACGTCGCAGCCAATATCTTCGCCGCAATTTGTTCGCAGCACATATAAGGAGAATTAGCAGTAGCGGTTATCAGCTTTCTAAAGGGAAGCTCTAAATTTGGAATAACGCTCAACACCGTTTTTGGGTTAATAGAATCCCCCTTAACTAATAAACTCAATCCTTGAGTATAGGATTTCAACTTACCCAATTCCTCAACAACAACTTCAATAGAATCAGTCTCTCCTGTTAAAGGATCTTCCACTTTCGCAAAATAAGTACCTGCCTTAACAAGAAATTGAAAATCGACCGGAGCATTGATATGCAAAGCATCAAAAGAATTATTTCCTTGCACAAGCGTTTTGCCATTATACATAAAACTCAAAATTGCTTTATCGCTACTTGTGATAGCATGTAAATAACCAATGACTTTATCATCAGGGTATATAAAAGGCGGTAATACTAGCTCAACCCGCACAGCTTGCTCTTCTATTACAATCGAACTACAATTTTGTGTCCAATTATTTTCGCTCATTGCGAAAGATTCAATGACGAAATTACCCACAGAATCATCTAATGGAATGACAAGTTCTTGACTACCACAAACTGATACCAAATCAAAAAATATAACTTTTTCAAAGTCATAACTTTCTATGGATACTATTTCAGATTGCCCACTATCTTGAAAAATATCAATACCAGAAATTTCTTCTGAGAACAGAGAACCACTTCCCACTGAAGCACGATTAATTATTGGTTTCTCAATAATCTGAGTATCCTCTATATATTCATCATCTGGATCCAGAGAATCAATATTCTCATCAAAATAATTCAGATTTAAATTCAATAACTTCGATACTTTATCAATCACATTCTCCAATTTATCAGCTTCAGCTAAAATTGCCTCTATATGCAAATTAGTCTGGGATTCGATGTCATCAAAGGCCGCAGACAAATTATTTGGATCATCAGAAATTGCTACAAAAATAGAATTACCTCGTTTAAAAACTGGAAGAACATGGTACTTACTTAAAACTCTGTGATCAATCAACTGAACTACATCAGGGGAAATCTCAATACTTTCAATATCAATCAGTGGCAAACCCAATTTTTCCGCAGTATGGACTCCAATACGAGCACTATCTCCCGAAATCGCTCGTAACATCTCTTGAGCACTACTTTTCAGAAAAGTATTCCCTTTTTCTGCAATTTCAATCAGAATCTTCTCAGCAGATTTACCATCACCCATCTCCCAAAACCATTTCGCTAAATCAAATTTATTCTTTAACTCTGATTGAAAATCAACCTGAGACACAGAATTTTTTGGAGATGAAACCTGAGAAAAGTCATTCACAACTTCATCCATCATTATAAATGCACGTCTCTCCATATCCATCGTTGCCGTATCAATAGAATGCTTAACAGCAAAGCCTAAACTTTCTTGTGGTTCACCCAATTTGATACCTTCTTGACGCACAGATAATAGAACTGGGATTTTCCTATCCTCAACTCCTGTAATCAGACGCAACACTAAATTGGAATTAGCTCGAATCTGTTTCGGCGCCTCGATAGACAACTGAAATTGTTTCGGCTTTAAAAAGCTAGTATAAGCCTCAAAAGCTTTTTCATCTACAAAACCACCTGTAAATACCATACATAAGGGACTATCTATCATAGGCACAACACGATCACCTACCGTCACATCCCCCACCTCTTGCACCTGATACTCACCAGAAATCAAATCTAAATTCACCAAAACCAGCGATTTGATCTCAGCCTTAACTTCAATCACATAATCTTCGCTAACTATGCTCTCAACCATCAAAGGCGTGGTTAAAAAATCACCTTCAGTCAAATATCCACCCCGCAACGGCAATGCGTTTGGCTGATTAGCTGCCATTGAAAAAAGCATTTCTGGCCCTAATTCACTGATAACAGTAGCTTGACTCTCCTCAATCTGATTACTTGGAATTGCAATTTCAGTTACCCGTTCATTATCATTCACTACCATCAATTGCAAACGAAAAGAACCTTCACTACTCATAGAAAAATGCCCGGCATAACGTCCTGGAGAAAGCAGTTTCAACTTACTATCAGCAATCTCCAAACCTTCTTCAAGCAAGGTTCCAATCAGTTCACCCTCAAAGGGTATTTGATAACTTTCCACTGCCAATTGAAACAAAAATATGCCAGTTTCTTCATCAAATTTATGGTTGATAAATTTCGCCGAAAGCAGGGGTGGAGTAGATTCTGCAACCCTAAAGGAAACTGGCAAACAAATAGCTTGCCCAGACGTATATAACTGAGCCTCATAATCTCCCAAAGGGAGTTTCAACAGAGTTTCAATCCCAACACCATCATAAAGTTTAACCGCCCTCTTAGTGAAAAATGTACCATTACAATTAATCACCAACTGCAATTCATCAGGTGGCTTAGGAATTGCTATAAATAAACGCACAACATCCTGTTCAGCACGATAAAGATTAGCATCACTGACTATACAACCAATCGGATCAATCTGCCGAGATTCAGGCGTAATTGTCACACCATCCAACTTTACTGGTTGATTAACTAAAGGTAACACACTGGTTTTATAATATTTATTTACCAAAAGCCGTTTCAGTCTATCAGCACTCGTCCCCCTTTTATGTTTGAAAAACACAAAATAGTGCCCAATTTGCACATCATCTTTTATCCGTAACGCAGCCTTTTGATCATTGATTGTAATTTTAAATGGATATTTCATTATTTAAGCCCATCTGTATTTTTACATAAGTATTTATTTAACTCGCATCCCCGGTTTTGCCCCTTCATCAGGACTAACCAAGAAAATCTCTTTTTTACCTGGCCCCGCAGCCAATACCATTCCTTCAGACACACCAAAACGCATTTTACGTGGCGCCAGATTTGCCACCATCACCGTCAAACGTCCAGTCAATTCTTCAGGCGCATAAGCATCTTTAATGCCTGCAAACACACTACGCGGTTTTTCCTCCCCCACATCCAAAACCAAATGCAACAATTTATGCGCCCCTTCAACCTGTTCCGCTTTAACAATACGAGCAATGCGTAAATCTATTTTTGAAAATTCATCATAATCGATAAACTCAGATTCAGAACTTGCCTTAACTTCTGATTGTTGTTTTGCTGATGTAACAATATCTTTTTTCGCAGCTTCTGCTATCATAGCATCAATCTGTTTTTGTTCCACACGCCTCATTAACGGTTTAAAGACATTAATCTTATGTCCAAGTAAAGGGGCAGGTTGCCAACTCACTGATGTAGCTAAAAATGTTTCCACCTGCTCAGTCATCAATGGTAAAATTGGCGCCAAATAACCCATTAACACCCGAAATAGATTCAAACCTTGACTACAAACAGCCTGCAAGTCGCCTTCTTTATCAGCCTGTTTTGCTATTACCCAAGGTTTCTGCTCATTAATATACTGATTAGCGCGATCCGCTAAAGCCATAATATCACGCACCGCTTTATTATAATCACGTTTTTCATAAGCCTTAGCAATATTATCACCAGCATCGATCAATTCTTGATAAAGCCCCTGATCATGCAATGTAGACGCAAGTTCACCATTAAAACGCTTAGAAATAAATCCCGCACAACGACTAGCAATATTAACCACTTTACCAACTAAATCAGAATTAACCCGCTGGAGAAAATCCTCCAAATTAAGATCAATATCATCCACGCCATTACTCAACTTAGCCGCAAAATAATAACGTAAATATTCAGGATTCAGATGATTTAAATAAGTTCTAGCATTAATAAACGTCCCACGTGATTTCGACATTTTTTGTCCATCAACCGTCAAAAAACCATGAACAAAAACCGCTGTAGGTTTTCTAAACCCACCCGCTGATAACATCGCTGGCCAAAATAGCGTATGAAAATAAATAATATCCTTGCCAATAAAATGATACAACTCCGCTTGACTATCCGCCCCCCAAAATTCATCAAAATCAAGCTGCTGTTTATCACACAGATTTTTAAAACTAGCCATATAACCAATCGGCGCATCCAGCCAAACATAAAAATACTTACCCGGCTCATCAGGAATTTCAAAACCAAAATAAGGTGCCTCACGAGAAATATCCCAAGCTTGCAATCCAGTTTCAAACCATTCCTTGATTTTATGCAAGACTTCAGGCTGTAAAGTCCCGCTCCCAGTCCATTCTTGTAACATAGTTTCAAAATTAGACAAATTGACAAACAAATGCTCCGACTCTTTTTCTATAGGTTTGGCACCAGAAATCGCAGAAACTGGATTTTTCAGTTCAGTCGGATTATAAGTTTTACTACAAATCTCGCAACTATCACCATATTGATCTTTCGCCCCACATTTTGGACATTCCCCACGAATAAAACGATCAGGTAAAAACATTTTTTCAACAGGATCATAAAATTGTCGAATAGTACGACGCTCAATATATCCACCATCCTTCAAACCCTTATAAATCAGATTAGAAAGATACTGATTTTCATCACTATGGGTAGAATAATAATTATCAAAACCAATGGCAAAATCGGCAAAATCGGCTTGATGCTCAGTATGAAAACGAGCAATTAATGTTTCAGGTGTCAAACCTTCTTTTTGAGCTCGCAACATAATGGGCGTACCATGCGCGTCATCAGCACAAACGTAGTAACACTGATGCCCGCGCAATTTTTGAAACCTTGCCCATATATCTGTTTGAATATATTCAACTAAATGTCCAATATGGATAGGCCCGTTAGCATAAGGTAGCGCACTAGTTACTAAAATTTTTCGGTTTGTCATAAATATCTCCTAATTAAAGGCAAAAAAATAGGCACATAAGGTAACATTTATTACCCTATGTGCCTAGTGTTTGTTTGATGAGCTTATTCCTAGCTAAAGCTTTGGGAATGAGAAAAATGAAATAGTCGAGGAATAATGTAGGCAGGGAGCATAGCAGGAGAAAATTTGCTAACTTGTTCTGTAACATATGAATTATTAAAGTTTTTTTCTAATCTTGATACCGAAAGTATTTCAATTCCAACTAGCTCTCCATTTTTGTCCACATCAAGTACGAATAATTCATCTTCAGATTCAATGCTTTTTACAATCTTATTATCAGAAAATGCAATATATGCCATCCCATTTTCCTTGCTATATGTTATTTTTGGATACATGATTATTCATCCTACTGGTTAATACCTTAAAACCAAACCTGCCAGGTTTTTAAAACCTGGCAGGTTTTTAAGCTTCGCAACACAATAATTTATTGTATGAAAGCTGTTATTAGTACATACGGCTCTTCATCATCTTTTATGCCTATTTTTAATTTTTGCCCAATTTTTTCTGTAATTGTTTGCATTTTCGTAATCTTTATTAGGTAATTTAATATCTGGTTTAAGAAAGGTTTCTACAATATAATTTTTTGGAATATTTCGTGAGTTAATTCTAGATTTTGAATGAGTAGTTAAATATAATTTTTTGCCATTATTTAATTCTATAAATTCTTCTACTAAATCCACAGCTATAAATTTAGATTTTATTATTATACCATCTTATATTTTATTATTTATTTCAAGTTTGGTTAACAATAAAAATCGGCACATAAGATAACATTAATTATCTATCCTATGTGCCTAGTGTTTGATTGGCTTATTCCTAATTTGTGAACTGGAGTACAAGGTTACCTTGTACGACCGCACTATCTTATTAAGGGCAACCACAAGGGATTGCCCCTACATCATTGTTTGTAGGGGCAATCCCTTGTGGTTGCCCAATGAGGCATTTCAGGATTGAACACCATCAATTATTTAAAAAATTATGTATAAGAAAGCGTGTACGACCGTCGTGCAAGGTAACCTTGCACTCCAAGCTCGATAAATCTATATTTAGCTAGATATCTGACAACTTATCAGAATAAACCTTAATCTCAGCATTTGCCTTTAGCCCTGATAAAAATTGATTAAATTCACTAAACCCGATAGCTTGTTCCTGTTCCAATATAGCCTGTTCGTTTGGATTCGGCTTATTACTATCCTTATCTGTTTCTGTTTCTGTTTCTGCTTGTGCAGTAGTTGTCTTGACACCATCTTTAACAGACAACACCGCTACTAACGCATAATCACCATTATCTAACTCAATACCATGATAAAGAGCCTTATCTTTAACTGGTCGCCCTAATTTAAAAACATCAGCCACTATTTCAGGTTTATCAAATTTAGCATCATTCCGTTCAACCCATTGTGCAGGTGACCAACTTAAATTTTGGCTCCTCGCAGGTAGATCAGCATCACCTTTTGCCTTGATTTGCTCAAGTAAATTTTTACCTAAAGCCAATGCTTTAGCTTGAGTTTTTTCTTGTCGAATCGCCAATCTAATCTCATCTCTAACCTCACTCAAAGGTTTTGCTTTAGCCGCTACATGATCTTTGACACGCAATACAACTACATGTTGTTCGCCAATTGATACTGGCTCACTATTAAAACCTTCTTTTAATACCTCATCGCTAAAAGCCGCACTAATAACCTTTGGATTTAACGAAATCGGGTAATCTTTATTACCATTGCGTCCAAACAAACCAGTGGTTTTAATCTTCAAATTTAAAGTATTTTTCAACTCCTCCAAACCCTCTGGATGCTCATAAGCTAGGTTTGCTAATTCTTCAACTTTGCCATAAAACTTTGAATCTAAATATTCTTTCTGCATATCTTCAGCCAATTGTGTACGCACTTCAGCAAAAGGACGAACTACTTCAGGCTTAACATCATCTAATTTGATGATATGAAAACCAAATTGACTTTTAACCAGCCCACTGACTTCACCAACTTTCATTCCCTTTAGCGCATTTTCAAATGGTTTCACCATAATACCAGAGCCAAACCAGCCTAAATCACCGCCTTTATTCTTACTACCTGGATCATCAGAAAATTGCTTAGCTAATTCTGCAAAAGACTCGCCAGCTTGTATCTTAGCTAAGATTTCTTGCGCTTTTTTCCGAGCCGCATCTTTTTCATTTTTAGTTGCATTTGGAGCTACCTGAATCAAAATATGCCGCGCCTTCCATTGCCCTGGTTTTGTAAAAGCAGCTTTATGTTCATCATAATAATTTTTTAAAGTTTCTTCATCTACAGCCTCTTGGCTAACTAAATCGCTTTTTGACAATTCCACATATTCAATACTAACCTTTTCAGGGGTCATATATTGCGTAGCATATTTTTTATAATGCGCCTCAATCTCAGCATCGCTGACACTTACCAAATCTTTAAAGCGACTACGAGGAACAATCAAATAACTAATCAAACGTTGTTGTTTTTCAATACGAGTGTATTGTTGTTGTTCATAATCAGTAAATATCGCCGATCGTATCACCCCTTCACGAACTTGACCCGTTAGCATACCCAGCCGCAAATTTCTCTCAAAACTAGCAGCACGATCCCCTAAAAGTTGCTCATAACGTTTTTGCGAAAAAACCCCATTCTCTTGAAAATCAGGAAAACTTTGAATATTTCTAACTAATAAAGCATCATTGATCCTCAAACCCGCATTAATAGCCGCTTGCTTTAGCACTTCTTGCTCTATCATTTGTTTTAAAGTGCTTTGCCGGATTTCCTGCTCCATAAATGACAAATCAATATCTTGATTTTGAATCATGGCATGTAATTGGCGTTTTCGTTGATTGACTTGATCTTTAAAATCATATTGTGACAATTCAACACCATTAACCTCAGCAATAGTTGTTTTTGGAGTCGGATGCAAATACTCCTCAATTCCCCAAAATGCAAAAGGAATACTAATAAATATAACAATGAGCCAAGCAATCCAACCCTGGGCATTATCGCGGATGTTTTGTAGCATATATTTTTACCTGTTGTGAATGAAAAATGGACAAAAATGGATAGAAAAAACAAACTCAAAAAAAAAGCGCATCTTTCTTATTAAAAAGATGCGCTTAAAAAAAATGGCGGAGCAGACGGGGATCGAACCCGCGACCCCAGCCGTGACAGGGCTGTACTCTAACCAGCTGAGCTACTGCTCCAATATTCTTAATACTTCAATAATGCTCTAATGATGGGACATTCTAATCATTTTAGATCGAAAAAGCAATTTTTTTAATGGGTGTTGAGGGACTTGAACCCCCGACATTCGCCTTGTAAGGGCGACGCTCTCCCAACTGAGCTAAACACCCAATAAACTCTTCTCTAAATCAAGAAGTGGCTGTAATATACCACATCCTTAAGAGCTTTACCAGCTTTTTTTTAATGATTGTTAATTTACCGCATCTTTGAGTGCTTTACCAGCTTTAAATATAGGCACTTTTGCTGCTTTGATTTCAAGACGTTCACCTGTACGAGGATTACGCCCAGTTCTGGCTGCACGCTCGCGTACTGAGAAAGTCCCAAATCCTATTAAAGTGACCGCATCATTTTTAGCCAATGATTTTTTAATATTATCTATTACTGCATCAACAGCCTTTCCAGCCGTACTTTTAGAAATCCCCGCATAATCAGCAACTGCTTGAATTAATTCTGATTTATTCATTATTTCCTCGTTTTACGTGGTGTTAAATAGGTTAAATACAAATAAATTAACTTAATGTTATTCAGCCACACGCTCGCTTATTTTTCTAAAGTGTAGCATATTAATGAGTTTGTACACTAAGAAATTGCTCGTTTTTTTCCATAACTACACCACTTTTGATCGGATCAAGCATAAATTCTTCATCTTTATCTTTTTGTGGTAGTGGCATTGGCATCCGTTGCAAAGCAAGCTCAAAAACCTCTTCTATCCATTTGACCGGCTTTATTTTCAGGTTATTCTTAATATTCTCCGGTATTTCAGTTAAATCCCGTTGATTCTCATCAGGAATTAAAACTACCTGTATGCCCCCTCTCAATGCGGCTAACAATTTCTCTTTTAAACCACCTATAGGGAGAATTTCACCTCGTAAGGTAATTTCACCAGTCATAGCAACATCAGAACGAACCGGGATATTTGTAAATACCGATACCAAAGCTAGACACATAGCGGCACCAGCACTGGGGCCATCTTTAGGTGTTGCACCTTCAGGTACATGAATATGCCAATCATATTTTTGATAAAAATTGCTTTCTATACCCAAGCTCGCTGAACGTGAGCGTACTACACTCATTGCGGCTTGAATAGATTCTTGCATAATATCGCCTAACTGTCCAGTATATGATAATTTTCCTTTGCCCGGCATGATAGCTGCTTCAATCGTTAATAAATCTCCCCCAACCTCAGTCCATGCCAAACCAGTCACTTGTCCAATACGATCTAACTCCTCTGCACGTCCATAACGGTAACGTTGGACACCTAAATATTGAGTCACATTATCAGAAGAAATAATAATAGGTTTTTTTATCTCATCAGCGTTTACTAATATTTGTTTCACAACCTTGCGAGAAACTTTTGCAATTTCACGTTCTAAATTACGTACCCCAGCTTCACGAGTATAAAAACGAATCATATCATGAATCACACTATCCTCAATTTCGATCTCGGACTCTTTTAACCCATTATTTGTCAACTGTTTGGGGATTAAATATTGTTTTGCAATATTAAGTTTTTCATCCTCAGTGTATCCAGATAGATGAATAACCTCCATACGATCTAATAAAGGCGGCGGAATATTTAAACTATTTGCTGTCGCAACAAACATCACCTCAGAAAGATCATAATCTACTTCCAAATAATGATCATTAAAAGTATGATTCTGTTCAGGATCAAGTACTTCCAACAAAGCCGAAGACGGATCACCACGAAAATCCATTGACATTTTATCTATTTCATCTAATAAAAATAATGGATTACAAACGCCAACCTTGCTTAAATTTTGAATAATTTTACCAGGTAAAGCACCTATATAAGTGCGACGATGCCCCCGAATTTCAGCTTCATCACGTACTCCACCCAAAGCCATGCGAATAAATTTACGATTCGTTGCACGAGCGATAGATTGTCCCAAAGAAGTTTTACCAACCCCAGGCGGTCCTACCAAACAAAGAATAGGCCCTTTGATTTTTTTCACACGCAATTGCACCGCAAGATATTCAAGTATCCGTTCTTTTACCTTTTCTAAGCCATAATGATCGCTTTCTAAAACTTGTTCCGCTTTACCAATATCACTACAAATTTTGGTGCGTTTTTTCCAAGGTACTCCAAGCAAGACATCAATATAATTACGCACCACTGTCGACTCCGACGACATTGGAGGCATCATTTTGAGTTTCTTTAATTCCTCTTGAGCCTTTTCCTTGACATCTTTTGGCATTCCGCAAGTTTCAATTTTTTTCGTAAGTTCATCAAGTTCATTGGATACATCTTCATGCTCTCCTAATTCCTTTTTAATAGCTTTTATTTGTTCATTCAGATAATAATTCCGCTGATTTTTATCCATCTGTCCCTTGACTCGCTTACGAATACGCTTCTCAACCTGGAGCAAATCAATTTCAATTTCTATCAAACCAGCTAAATATTCTAATCGTTTTTGTACATCAACTAGTTCCAATACTTTTTGTTTTTCTTCTATTTTGGTTGCCATATGGGCAATGATAGTATCAGCCAAACGGCTGGGATCATCAATATTTGCCAAAGAACTGAAAATATCTGGAGAGACTTTTTTATTCAGTTTTAAATATTGCTCAAAGTTATTTATAACTGAGTGTGATAAAATTTTAACTTCGGTTTCATCAAAACTACCAGCAGGGGATAACGGAATCACATTAGCAACAATACCATTATTTAAAGATAGCAAATCAATAATTTTTGCCCGCTCTCCTCCTTTTACCAACACTTTTATTGTGCCATCAGGTAATTTGAGTAATTGTAAAACCGTAGAAATTGTCCCCACCTGATAAATATCATCCACCCCAGGTTCATTTTCGGTTGCATGTTTTTGCGTAACTAATAAAACCTGTTTCTTGTGGTTATTAGTCATAGCAACTTCCAAAGCGGAAATCGACATTTCCCTGCCCACAAACAATGGAATCACCATATGCGGGTAGACAACCACATCCCTTAAAGGCAGCATTGGTAGAATCATGCTACCTTCTTCTTCAATTATAGTATTGTCATTAGACGCCATAGATGATTTCCCTTTTAACCTTATATGTACTGAACGAACTATAAATTATTTAACATATTGGAGTCCAAAGCTAAAGCTTTGGACTCCAAATGAAACGAAACTTAGTATAGTAAGCGTAGCTAAGTAAACGTAGCTAATATATCATATTATTCTTGCACAGGCACGTATTAGGCAGATACAGCTAGTTGTTCTGCATTTTTATACACAATTAATGGTTGAGATTTACCTTTAATCACAGCTTCATCAATAATAACTTTAGCCACATCATTCATAGATGGTAAATCATACATAGTATCTAATAGCACATGCTCCAGAATTGAACGCAAGCCTCTTGCCCCAGTTTTCCTCTCCATAGCTTTACGTGCAATAGCAGTTAAAGCTTCTGGCCGAAATTCTATTTCTACACCTTCCATCTCAAACAAACGCGCATATTGCTTAGTTAAAGCATTTTTAGGCTCAGTGAGAATCTGCACTAATTCCTGTTCTTCCAATTCATGCAGTGTTGAAGTTACTGGTAAGCGTCCAACCAACTCAGGAATTAAGCCATATTTCATTAAATCTTCTGGCTCTAAAGAATTAAGTAATTGATTTAAAGTACGCTTATCTTCTTTTAAACTAACTTCAGCAACAAAGCCGATACCACTTTTTTCAGTACGAGCCTGAATTACTTTCTCCAAACCCGCAAAAGCACCACCACATATAAATAATATATTCGTAGTATCAACTTGTAAAAATTCTTGTTTTGGATGTTTTCGCCCACCTTGAGGAGGAACTGAAGCTATTGTACCTTCAATTAATTTTAACAAGGCTTGCTGTACACCTTCCCCCGTTACATCTCTGGTAATAGAGGGATTATCCGATTTGCGACTAATCTTATCAATTTCATCTATATAGATAATACCCTGCTGCGCCTTCTCAACATCAAAATCACAATTTTGCAATAGCTTTTGTATAATATGCTCAACATCTTCACCAACATAGCCAGCTTCAGTCAATGTAGTAGCATCTGCCATTGCAAAAGGCACATTTAAAAAACGTGCCAATGTTGCAGCTAGTAAAGTTTTACCACTACCTGTGGGTCCTATTAGTAAGACATTACTTTTGGAAAGTTCAACATCATCCTTTTTAGTTTGTTTAGATTGGGTTTCCAAACGCTTATAATGATTATATACGGCCACAGATAGCACTTTTTTTGCATGTGTTTGCCCAATTACATAATCATTTAAATATTCATTAATTTTATGTGGAGTTGGCAAATGCTCAGCATTCTCTTTGACAGTTTCAAGACTATCCTCTTGTATGATCTCATCACACAATCCAACACATTCATCACAAATATATACTGATGGCCCCGCAATCAGTTTACCAACCTCTTGTTGACTTTTGCCACAAAAAGAACAATAAAGCAAACGCCCATCTTTTGAGGTAGATTCCCCTATTTTCTTATCAGCCATAGCAAATAAGTTTCCTATATTTCTTCTCGCATTATCATCAAAGCAGGCTTACCGGCTTGATAATACGGCATCAATAAGTCCATATTCTTGAGCCGCTTGCGCCTCCATAAAATTATCTCGTTCAGTATCGGTTTCGATTCTTTCCAAGGGCTGTTTCGTATGTTGAACCAGTATATTATTCAAACGCTCACGCACTTTTAAAATTTCACGGGCATGAATTTCAATATCAGTCGCTTGACCCTGAAAGCCCCCCAATGGTTGATGAATCATCATCCGTGAATGGGGTAAAGAATAACGTTT
>JALWSU010000297.1 GCA_026993485.1 Thiotrichaceae bacterium
TAAAAAAAAACCTCAAAATCAGGGCAATCACATAAATCATATAAATCACAGTTCAGACAATAGATAAAATCCTACTAATCTTGATTTTAGGTGTAATTTCTGATTTGTGCAAATTTGAATTATAATGTATGCGATCATGGTGTTCTAGGATTTTAAACTAAAAATGAGAGAGTACAATATCGAATGAATGCTGATACTTTGATTTCAGTTAAAAATTTATCGCGTTATTATGGGCCTTTTTGTGCCGTGAATAATATTAGTTTTGAGGTTAAACGTGGGCAAGTCTTGGGTTTTCTCGGTCCTAATGGGGCGGGTAAAACTACGACTATGCAGATGATTACTGGTACGCTGGCGCCGACTTTGGGGCAGGTGTCTATTGCTGGTTATGATTTGTTGGATTTTCCTTTGAAAGCTAAGGCGGCTATTGGTTATTTGCCGGAGCAGCCGCCGGTTTATAAGGAAATGCGGGTGGAGGAGTATTTGCGCTTTTGTGCAAAATTGCATCGTATGCCACGCCGTAATGTTGCTGAGGCTATTAATCGTGTGGTTGAGCAGTGTAATCTTGGTGAGGTGCGTCGCCGTTTGGTGGGCAATTTGTCTAAAGGTTATCAACAACGGGTTGGTATCGCTCAGGCTATTATTCATCAGCCGTCTGTGGTGATTTTGGATGAGCCTACGATTGGTTTAGATCCGCAGGAGATGATTAAGATTCGTGAGTTAATCGGTGATTTGGCTCAAGATTGTAGTGTGATTTTGTCGAGTCATATTTTGCAAGAAGTGCAGGCGGTGTGTAATCATGTTCAAATCATTAATAAGGGGGAGTTGGTCTTAAATGATACGATTAGTGGTTTGTTGACACAAATACAGGCTACGCATTTACAAGTTGCTTTGCATAGACCTCCTGATTTGGAGGTTTTGCAACAAATTGATGGGGTGGAAAATGTTGAACCACTTCAAGATAATCGCTTTTATATTCAATATGTTGCTGGTAATAATCCCGCTGAGCGTTTAGTCGAAAAGTCTGTGGCGGGTAATTGGGGATTATATGAGTTAATTCCTGAGCAGCGCAATTTGGAACAAATTTTTGTTGAGTTGACGGCTAATAATAATTAATGGATAAGTGAATATGTGGACAATTGCTGGACGAGAGTTACGAAGTTTATTTTTGTCACCGTTGGCTTGGAGTATTTTGGCAGCGGTGCAGGTGATTTTTGGTTGGTTTTTTGCGGTTTTGGTGTCTTGGTTTTTGCAGGCAGATGTGCAAAGTAGTTTGGGTAGTAATCCGAATGCTCCGGGTTTGACGACGTTGGTTGTTGGTTCATTATTTGATTGGTTTGGCGTGGTGTTGTTGTTGATTACGCCGATTTTGACGATGCGTTTGGTTAGTGAGGAGCGGCGGAATAAAACTTTGCCGTTGTTGTTGTCGGCTCCTGTGTCTATGACTGGTATTATTTTGGGTAAGTTTTTCGGTTTAATGGGCTTTTTTTTGGTAATGTTAGCTATGTTGTTGTTAATGCCTTTGTCGCTACTTTTAGGCGGTTCGCTTGATTGGGGGCAATTGGGGGCTGGTGTGTTGGGTATTGTTTTGTTATTGAGTACTTTAACTGCGATTGGTTTATATATTTCGACTTTGACAGCGCAACCGACGATTGCGGCAATTAGTACTTTTGGTGTTTTCTTATTATTATGGATGTTGGATTGGGGGGATAAAGTCGGAGAAGGGCAAGATGGAGTTTTAAGTTTGGGTTATTGGGCGATTACTAAGCATTATCAGCCTTTTTTAAAGGGGTTGTTTAGTACAGCAGATGTAGTTTTTTATGTGTTGCTGATTGCGCTGTTTTTAATTTTAAGTATTCGTCGTTTGAATGCTGAACGTCTCCAATAAGATTAAGGTTAAATTGAAATTATGAAGGTTACGAAACGTACTCATTTACAAGCAACTTTTCAAAATAGCCTGTTTACGGTGCTATTGATTATCCTCGTTGGTTTAATCGCTTGGCTAAGTGAACGCTATGAGGTGAAAACTGATTGGACTGTTAATAATTTGCATAGTTTGTCTGAGGCGAGTAAAAGTTTATTGGATACTATGCCTGATCCGATAAAGATTACTGCTTATGCTAGTCAAGACAATAACTTGCGTCAGGATATTCAAGATGTGGTGGAACGCTATCAGCGGTATAAGAAGGATATTAGTTTGAAATTTGTTGATCCTTTTACAGTACCTGGGGAAATACGTAAACTTGGAGTTCAAGTTGATGGAGAATTAATTATTGATTATCAAGGACGTAGTGAGCATTTACGCCAAAGTCCTTTGTCGGAACAGGATTTAACTTCGGCTTTGCAACGGGTAGCGCGTACTGATAATCGCTTAATTGTGTTTTTACAAGGGCATGGTGAGCGTAATCCGAGTGGCAGTCAAGATTATGATGTTAGTCAATGGGCGGCTCAATTGAGAAATATAGGTTTTAAAGTGCAAAGTCTGAATTTGGGTGAGGGTAAAGGTATTCCAGAACAGACTAGTGTTTTAGTGATTGCTACTCCCCGTAATAAGTTATTGCCCGGCGAAGTTAGCATGATTATGGAATATTTGGAGCGGGGTAATCTTTTATGGTTGCTGGATCCAAGTGTTGGCTCTTTAGAAGGTTTAGAGCCATTGGCGAAAAATCTAGGTTTGACAGTGCAGCCGGGTATGATTGTTGATCCAACGAGTCAACTTTTTGGTAATAGTCCAGCGGTTGTGTCAATAGCGAGTTCGGGGTATCATCCGCATCCGATTACTTTAGGTTTAGAAAATCAATTAACTTTATTTCCTCAAGCTAGTGGATTAGTCGTAGTTCCACCAGAAAAGAGTGGTTGGTTAGAAGATCCTTTATTGACAACGCATCCTCAAGCATGGTCAGAAACTGGCAAATCTGAAGGAATGGTGCGATATGATGAAGGTGTAGATGTTAATGGACCTTTGAATATTGCTTATGCCTTGACTAGGGAAGAAAGCCATGAGCATGAACATGAACAGCATGAACAGGAGAAACCAGATGCAAAAGCGGAAGCCGAGAAAGATACCGAGCATAATCAAGAACAACGGGTGATTATTTTTGGCGAAAGCGATTTTTTGTCTAATGCTTATATAGGATATGGGGCAAATATGGAATTAGGGGAGAAAATGATAAATTGGTTGGCAGAAGATGATGATTTTATTGATATTCCATCGAAAACTGCTGTTGATTTAAGTTTAGATTTATCACCCAATGAACAAATTTTATTAGGCGGTTTCTTTTTATTCTTATTGCCAATATTCTTAATTAGCATTGGTATAATGGTGTTTATACTACGTCGGAGGAAAGCTTAATGCGTTATGGTTGGTTAATAAATCTGGTTTTATTGATTGTCATAGCTTTGCTGGCGTGGTTGGTTTTTTATACTTTGGAAGAGGAAAAACCCAAAGAGTTGCCGCCTTTAGCTCATTTAAAGGCTACAGATGTTAATACTATTCGGATTAAGAAGGCGAATCAAGCTGAGATTGTATTGAAGAAAGATAAGCAAGGCTTTTGGCAAATGACTACTCCTTTTGAGTTGCCAGCGAATAGTTTCCATATTGATAATATGTTGCGAATTTTGTCGGAACGAAGTTATAAAGCTTTGAAAGTGGATAATTTGCAACTTGCTAAGTTTAAGTTAGAACCTCCTTTAGTGAGTGTCAAATTTAATGATTTTGAAGTTGCATTTGGTGATAGTTCGCCTATAGCTCAGGAACGACGTTATGTGTTAATTAATAAGAAAGTCTATTTGCTGCTGGATAGACTGTATTATAGTACTTTAAGCAATGATGCTTTGAGATTGCTTTCTCTTTCTCCGTTGGGTAATAATCCTAAATTGAGTGAAATCAAAACTCCTAAGTATCATTTAGTTTTGAAAGATAACAAATGGACTGTAGTTTCGGGTTTGTCTTCTGATATTAGTGCTGATGAAATTAGTGCTTTAGTTGATAATTGGCGAAAAGTGTCGGCTTTTAGGATAAAGCCTTATATTGAAGTGGAAGGTACTGCTAAAGGGGAAATTGAGTTTAAATTTGTAGATAAAAAATCGGTTTTACATTTCAAAATTTTATCTATTAAGCCTGATTTGGTGCTGGCACGCCCAGATAAAGGGGTGCAATATATTTTGCCTGTTAGTCAGGTGGAAAAATTGTTGCGTTGATTTATTTTCTAGCGAAAAACCTGCCAGGTTTTTAAAACCTGGCAGGTTTGGTTTTACTTAAAAACCTGGCAGGTTTGGTTTTACTTAAAAACCTGCCAGGTTTTTAAAACCTGGCAGGTTTGGTTTTACTTAAAAACCTGCCAGGTTTTTAAAACCTGGCAGGTTTGGTTTAACTAAAAAACCTGCCAGGTTTTTAAAACCTGGCAGGTTT
>JALWSU010000298.1 GCA_026993485.1 Thiotrichaceae bacterium
CTTTATACACAAGGGCAACCACAAGGGATTGCCCCTACAGTAAATTATTGTTTGTAGGGGCAATCCCTTGTGGTTGCCCTTTGGAGCAGTTATGAAATACTAAATTTATGATATAATCAAGCATCCCTTAAATATCAAAGATATTCTACATAAGTATGCACTTGCCGCCCTTTCCATTCAATTATGCGCCATCCGGGTTTACTATGTTCAATCGCAAATTCTGGTGTATCGGTTTTAATTTGAAAAACTGTCGATGGTGTTAAATAAACTGACTTACCATTTTTTATCACGGTTTTTTCGGTGTGATAATGTCCACAAAAAATATGTTTAATTGTTTGGCGAGATTTTTCCAAAATTTGCCAAACATCATGATGATTTTGCAAAGCATGACGTTCATCCATAAAGATGCAATCACATAATAGGGGGGGGTGGTGTATGAATAATAATGCTTGCTCATTGGAGCTGGCTATTTCTGTTGATAACCACTCAAGTTGTTGTTTAGAGATGCTGGAAGAAGAACTATCTAAAAATATCAATCGTTTACCATTTATTTTACGAGTAAAATATAACATTCCTTGCATTATTTCATTTCCATCCAGTTCAAATACCCTGCTCATGCGTACAACATGATCATGATTACCCGGCATCACAATGTATGGATGAGGAAATGTGCTAAGTGTTTCTTTTAGCCACAAATAAGCCTCTGGCTCACCTTCAGAAGCCGCTAAATCCCCTGATAAAATTAATAAATCTAATTTCTTTTTAGTAAGTTTTTTTAAAACCTCACGAAATTGTTGGCGCACATTGATTCCTCTATATAAAACATCGGATGGTGGAATATGCGTATCAGTAACTTGTACAATAATTAGATTATTTGAGGGCATGAGTTAAAACTATTCCTTTATTTTTTTACTTTTAAGATTTTTTTTGATAACTATTCAGTTATCCTTGTTCCCACGCTCCAGCTCACTCCCTTATACACAAGGGCAACCACAAGGGATTGCCCCTACAGTAAGTCATTGTTTGTAGGGGCAATCCCTTGTGGTTGCCCAGTGAGGCGTTTCATGATTAAACGCAATTAAATCAATTATTTAAACACTTATGTATAAGTGAGTGCGCTCCAGCTTGAGAAGCCAAACCAGAAGCTGAAAAATTACGATTTTGGATATTATACTGCAAATCACTATAATTTAAATTGGTTTAAAGATTAAAAATCCATTAAAAACCTCGAATTGTTATCCATACACAAAGTATATAACTATTGCAGAAACTAAAAAAAAACGTGACATTCAAAAATTAATAGTGTAAGATATGTAATCTTCAATAAGGGCGGAGCGTGGCGCAGCCTGGTAGCGCACTACCATGGGGCGGTAGGGGTCGTGAGTTCAAATCTCGCCGCTCCGACCAATATCTTATTGATCCATTTCTGATTTGATCTCTTCATCTAGCATTATTTCCTCTCCAAGCTATTTATTATATATACATATATACTTGACCAATTTTCCTTATTATACTCAACACCTTGCACAAATTTAACTAAATATAGATTTGTCGAGGCTAGGAGTGCAAGGTTACCTTGCACGACAAGCGGTTGTACAAGGTAACCTTGTACTCCAGTTCAAAAACCAATTGTTCAAATTGTGAAAATGCAGAGTATAAATGACATGCTCAATTTATGAAGGTGTTGAGCATATTAATAAATCTCAAAGAGATTTTCTAATATATTAATAAATCATGCTTTTAGAAACATTCTTTAAATACTTTAATTAATAGAGTTGTTGCCAAATAATTTACACTCATTGTCTGAACCTTGATTTTAAGGGATTAAAAGGATTTACAGGATTGGGTTAGAAGGGATTGATTAAACAATCCTTACAATCCTTACAATCCTTATAATCCTTTGTAATCAAGGTTCAGACAATGGAAACCGTAAGATTAGTTTTATTTTGCAACACCTCTAATAACCAATAGTTCGGACAGTTTTTTGATTTTGTCAGTACGCTTCGCTTACTTCGTTGCGACGACAGGATAAATCTTGAATTATCAAGCTGTTAAGATTTATGCTTACATAGCAACGAAGTAAGCGAAGCGTACTGACAACTAAAGTTTTATATGCAAATCAATAACTTGTAAAAACTGTCCGAACTATTGATAACATAAACCCCAGAATATTACTATGAAAAATCCCCGCGATAGCGTTATTAATTCATACTCTCAAACAATTGAAGAGAGCTTTAAAGAAAAGCGTTCTCAAATCAAGCTCATTAATTTTGGGACTGGTTCTGGAAAAACATATTCGCTGTTCCAGTCAATGTATGAAACGATCAAAAACTATCAGGATATTCAAATAATAGGTGTATATACTGCTCCGTTAAGAGAACATTTGAATATTCCTGCCAAGTTAAAGGATCAATTTCCTGAAATTCCAGTCTATACAATAAACTCCCTAGAAATGAAAACTACGGTGGAATGTCTGAATTTATATAAAAAATGGATACCATCAATCCTGAAAACTAAAAATGTTTGGCGTGTTGCTCCCAAAAAATATCCCATTGAAAAAATTAAAACCGATTTGAGCAAAGTACAAGCTATTATTAATAGAATCGAACTTTTCAACAAAATTGATTTGGGAGATGAAAATTTTAGCAAAACGCAACTGAAAAAAGCCACACAAGAATTGGATAGATTGATTGGGCAATTTTTAGACTTTCTCATAAAATCTCAACCAGATGAAAATGCTTGGATAGATGAATGCTTAAAGTTAGTGGAAATTTTCTATCCTCTCTATCTATTGCGAGAAAAATCGGGTATTTTGATGCTCACCTGCGATAAATTTAATACAACAGTGCCATATTTCAAGTTTAATGGTGAAACTTGGATTAAAAAAACAAATCTACACCTGCATGAATATGTCGCCCTGCATACCAGCAATACCACAAAATTTATTCTTGCCTTTGATGAACAAGAAGATAGTTATCAAAAAATGCTGAACAAGATGATTGACATCATTTCTCCTCAAACATTGGCGATTAATAATGCCCTATCATCCATTAGTAGAGAATTTTCTATTCTTTTTTCAGATAAAAGCGATGAAAACCGAAAATTGCTCAAGTTTTTAGAGAAAAATCCTAGTGCCTACCATGAATTTGACGAATCTTTGGAAAAAAATCAAGAACAAGCTATTGCTCAAAAATGGAGAAAATTTGCTCAAACCTATCAACGATTGACATTTGATGAAGGAAATTCTCCAATTTTTTTAAAAAATATGGTGAAGATTAACAAGGAGTTTGAAAAATCACTTGAAACAATTGCCAGCGTTTTTAAAGTTTTTGAATCTCAACCGCAAATTACATTTAATTTTGAAATCCTGCATAAAGTGCTTTCAAAGTTTGAAAATAACCGTACTTTGTTGATTCCTTATGAAATATACGAAAAAATTAGCAACGATTTGATGAACATTTTTTCGTTCAATGATTTGTACATTTACAACATTGAACCTTTGCAAAAACTGTTTTTAACAAAGCATTTTAGTGGGCATGTCTGCATTACGGAAAATCAAACTCCAGATAGCACTTCTTTAGCAGAACTGGTTTACGTTATTTTTGCAGTTCGGCTACAAATAAAGACGATCAAAACAATTCTCAATAATGTATTAAATGCTGAGGATTCTCAGTCTCGTTCCTTAGAAATATGGTCAACACATTCTAAAATACAAGAAATAGATTCCGAATCTTTGATACAAAAGTCCAATTATTTGGATCGCTCTTATGTCTATGATAGTTATAAATCTATTACTAATATAATGGAGATTTCACGTTACCAAAATCCTGAAAATAACCTTATATCTCATAAATTAAGAGAAGTGTCTATTGGTAGTACCAGCATACGAACTTCGCCTGAAAAAACGATCAACACTATGCTAATTGGCAGTAATGTTATTTTTCTCATTTCAGCGACAGGCGGAATTTTTGGGGATTTAAGCACAAGTTTTGACATGAATTATCTGGAAGATAGTTTGCGTGATAAAAACTCTGGTTTGTCATCATTTAAAACAATGACAGAGCAAGACATCAGGCTTTGTGAAGAAATCAGAACTTATCGCCAATCAAAGCGTCAAATCACTGTGGATTTTTTTAATGAGGATTCCTATCCAAACCTCACAACACAACAAGTGCTAGAACGTTTTGAGAAAGGAGTACTTAAAGATTTTATTGATTCACAAACTAGTGAGATAGGCTGGTTCAGCAATTATAAAATTCAAGAACTCAAAGGCTTTATCCACTTTCTATTTTATTTGTTTGAGGATGATTCTATTCAGGAAACTTTTGCTTTTACCCAAAGCCTTCGCTGGATTAAAAAATTGATTGAGTATTGTAACTTCAGCAAGAGTATAAACTACAAGTTTGAGCAGTCTTCTGAGCATCCTGCCATATATTATGTGCAAGTTAATCACCAAAGATATAAAAGTAATCTCCGAATTAAGCTGATTTTGTACGATGCCAAATTTAACAATAACTATGACAAAAAGGTTAAAAAAACCAAAACCTTTTTAGATGAACTCCGCGAAGAAGATGGGCAGAAACTGTTTTTAATATCTGCTTATGCCTCGGCTTCAAAGGGATTCAATCCCATTATCACTACTAAAAATGGTAAACAGAAAGATTTTGATTCCTTAGTTTTATTGATGGATTCTTACTATACCAAGATGAAGCCTAGCAAGTCAAAAAACGATAAACAGATGGATAAAGAACAAAATAGCGCGGAAACTTTTTATCATTTTGCTTTGATGAAACATCTGGTATCTGACAACCCCATTAAAATAAAAGATTTCACTAAATATCTACAAAAACAGGAAGCGAAAGATTTTCGTCAAAACCAGCATGAACTTTTGTTGGGGAAAGGAATCCTGCAAGCTATTGGTAGAATTGAGAGGCATGATTTTTCAAATCAAATCACCAAAATATTTATCAATGAAGAAACTCGAAGAAACTTGGTAATTTTTTACAAGTATCTTGAGAACGAAGAAAATAAGGAAATCCGTAAACTATCAGTCAATAATCATGAGGTTTATTTGAGAGTTAAAGAAGAAGAAAAAAAACAGATGATTTCCGATTACGATGAACATGTAGATAATGAAATTGATGCTTTTTTAGCATTCCATCAATTTCGTCAAAAAATGTTAGCTGAAATTGATAATTTTCATCATAGAAAAAATACTTTTGCTATTACAACAGCATGGGATGCTTTGAGAGACTCAATTGCTTTTAAAAATCCCAAAGATTATTTGCTCAAGTTAAAAAAGACAGGCTTATTTCCTGATGATTTTATTGAGTCTTTGTTTTATAACAACACAAATCAAAGGTTTACGCCCTATTTAGCATCTGAGTATGAAGATGGCAAAAAAATTCCGATTATCAGCGATAGTATCAATGGCGAAAAAATATATTCCTATTATGGGAGATTGTATCCTGAATACTTGAAAACTTTTGATCTTGAATTAAACACCGAATTGGTAGTAACTCCACCTCCTTCAACAGAAAGGCTCTGTAAACTATACAGGCAGTTAATTCCACAACCAGAAATTTTTAAACATTATATTCCACGCCCCAACTTTTTTTATGACGTGTTCTATCCATCTCTGACAGAGAATTTTGTAGAGGCTTGGATCAAAAATGTGATTTTTTCAAATGGGAGCTATGGATTTGAGCAATTAGTGGATTTCAAAAGATACCGCAAATTGTATGAAAAATTTGATTTATATTACCATAAAGGAGATGAATTGTTTTGTATTGATGTTAAAGCCTGGAGTCAGGCTTCTGGCTCTCGACTTTCAAAAGAAACTCTGCAAAAAACCCAAGAGAAATTGGATGCTATTATTTCTGACTATTCTGATTTTAGTCAAGTGAAAGGACTGCTTTTGAATTTACATGCACCCAAGGAGAAAAACCATAAACATTCAAAAAATCTGTTTTCTGGAAATTTAATCTTTTCTGATCATAATAATTTTCCAGTTGAATCTCGTATTTTAAGAGACTTTTTATTTTCTAAGGATTAAGGATAAAATATGATAGAGATGATTCCAGCATTGTCGGATAGTTCTCGAACTAACCAGTTGAGGCTTACTGAAAATCAGGAAGAAATTGCCGAAAAACTTTACCTGTATCTCTTTAAGATGGATAAAGGAATTGAGAGTTTTAGTGCTAATGATTTGGATTTAAGCAAATATGAAGATAGCTCGCTGAATGATTATCAAAAACAGCATAGGGCTATAAAACAAGAAATCAAAAAGCGGCTTGATGATTGTGGCGATAATTGTAAATATTCAGATATTAGGTATTTTTTATCGTATTTTAGCGGTAAAAAAATGTGTTTTTTTTTATCTCCTAATAAAACTAATTCTAGCTGGAAAACGCTGTTTAGTAAGGATAGGAGCAACCGAGAAAGAATTTTGAATCTCATTTTTAAAGTCCATCTCCTTATCAAAGGATTATCGGTTGAGACGATAAATGGCTTTGAAGAATTACTCTTAATTCATTCTAAAAAACCAACTAAGGATAAAAAAGGTATTGTTGTTTGGGGACAGCAATTATTTATTAATTATAACCATCATGATGTATTGACTTTGAATTTATCTCGAAAGAGGATGCTGTTCTTGCTGAAAGATCCGTATAGTACCTTAGATGGTGAAGAAATGGGAGAAGTTTTGCTTTACAACAAGCAAAACTACTTTTTCTCAAACAAACTTGATGGACGCGGTAAAAATTCCATTAAATTCATGCTTTTTCCCACCAAAAGTGATGACAAAAATCCTCTTGATAAATTTCAAAAAACTCAGCTTTACCACTATCAAAATCTCATGACAAAATTGGAGCAATTTTTGGATAGTGCTGATATTGCCTATGAAACCCTGAATTTTCAGGCAGATCATTATCTGCAAAACCGCTTTATTAAAAATATAGATGCGGTTGAACATTTGGAAATCATTAACAATTTGGGAGTTGATTTCACTCAATCTGACAAACAGTTTTTAGACAAACTTCTTAAAAAACAAGGAGTGTCTACACTTTCATTTTTTAATGATGGAAAAACCATCAGTCTCTATGAACCTGTGGAAAATGAGGAAAATACTTGGAAAATCCAAGAAGTCATGCCATGGGCAAACATTACGCTGGAGACAAATAAAAATTATCTGGTATTCAATAAAATTTTGGATGAAGAATCTGAAAGTTCAATGGCATATTATTATGAGGGCTTTTGGTATCCAAAAACTGATATAGAAAATAAACCTAAAGTTGATTTTTATTCACAATTAAAAAGGAAAATTAACTATCTGGATACAGGTATTTTTACTAGTATTCAGGGAATTAATCTGACAGAATTTAGAATTGCCAAGAACAAACCAGATAGTAACAGGGCAATTATTGTGTACTACTCAAAAAAGTCTAAGTCTGAGGAAAAGATTATACGCAATAAGGCTCCGGCTCAGTTGTCATTGTTTGATAATAATCAAAATAATGATAATGATATTTTAAATAGCGTCGATTCCATTCTCCCATATATGACTGAGCAACAAAACTATGATGTATTTGAAAAGTTTTGTCGAACTCATAAAGTGAAACTTCGTATTTCACCTGAATTTCAAAAAGTCTTGATAGAACTAGGAATTAAGAATTGGATAAGGAATAGCCTTGTCAATCCAGAATTTGCATTATCTATAAACCAACAATCGTTCTTTGAAAAACGGTTTTTTGCTATTTATGTACGCAAACCAAGAAAACAGACAGAAAAAGCTGTCGCTGTGGAATTTCTTTATAAAGATGGCAAGCTGTACATAAAAAACGTACTTCATGATGTGAAAAAAATTAAAAAACAATTTCGTCCAATTTTTAGATTTAGCAAGAAGGACCTAAATAAATTGCTAGACAATCAACAATATTTTGTTGATGCAGACCAGCAGGTTTTTATAAGTTGTTACACTGACAAATTTTATACACCCACATTGATTGGGCGTGAGAATATCATAGACGAGTTTGAAGCAAAAACTTTGCTTATCAACCGTAAAAAAGACAATAAGTTCTTACCTCTGATTTCGTATTATAATGATGAAGTGTCACAAGTGAAGAATTTGATATGTTTGGATTTGCGTAACGAAGATTTTCTCCAATATTATGTTCCACCTGCAAAAGACCTTGACTATCAGATTAACAGAGGATATCGGGTTTATCATTTAATTGGAAAAACTTATTCAGGAGAAACGATACCAACTAGCGAGCTGATCAAACATCCACTCAGTGCCTTGCATTTTAGTACACTAACTCAGAACATCTTAAAAATCAGTGACAATAGTCAATTATCATTGCTACAGAAAGTGGCAAAAATATTTATTGAAAACTAAGCTGATAACATTGATTCAGTAAAAAAAGATAGGCATGGTGTAGGCACAAGAATTTTACGGGTTTTTCATATAGTAAAAATGAAGATATAAAACTATGGACATTGAAAATAAAACCAAACTACAGCTTTATTTAAAACGAGTTGAACAGCTATATATATCAATTCAACAATGGTTGACAGAAGCAAATTTGAGTTTTGAGTCTAACAGCGTGGAAATTACAGAAAAATTAGGGACATATCAGGTTACTCAATTATCTATCAAAACAACAACGGGAAAATGGCTGGCTTTTATAAAGCCCAATGGAGCATCAGTGATTGGGGGAGAAGGTTTAATAGAAATAGAAGGCTTATTAGCTGGTAAAGAATATCTATTATACATGCGTAATTCAAAAAAGGGCGCATCGCTTTATAAAGGGATTAATCAAGATGGTTGGTATTGGATAGAAGACAGTCGAAGAAATAGAGCACACCTATTAGATAAATCTTTATTGCTTGACATCATTACATTAGTCAGTGATTATGAATTCTAATCCCCTAACCGAACCATGAATTTTCAGATATAAAAGCTTCTTCGCTTCTCTTCGCTCCAATATCTTCGATAATTTGTGGTTCACTACTTACCCAAAAACCTGACAGGTTTTGAAAACCTATCAGGTTTAGTTTCGTGTTTGATTAAATCCTCGTTCCTAAGCACAAAATTTGGCTTGCTAAAGATGTTTCACATCATTATAATTTTTCCACCGACAAGAAAAGGACTCTTACTTTAAAACGCCAAAACCACCAAAAGTCAGTAGGATTGGTTATGTTTAAGGGGTAAGCTCCCTGAGTCATAAAAAAATCTTATGACTTTGAATTATGATATAATATAAAGAGATTTTGGAGCTAATCTCTTCGGAATTATAAGTCTTAGGTTTTATCAGTCTAACATTCCAGACTGAACCACTAATACCTGCCTTCTTGAACTTCCCTAAGTTCCACAACAACAGATAATATTAAAAAAATTATTGTATGTCAAGCATATTTTGTCATTATAGCAAAATTTTACTTATTTATCATCTATTTTGGTGTTTTTGGTTATAATTGTAAACTGTTAAATTAATTCCTTTTTCCTTGTTATTATTCAATTTTTCAAGATTAAATTTTAAGGATTGGCGTGATTACCAAACTGCGTAACATTGCTATTATTGCCCATGTTGATCATGGCAAAACTACCCTCGTTGATAAACTTCTACAACAATCTGGTACATTAGGTGATCGTAATACCCCCACTGAGCGGGTTATGGATTCTAATGATTTAGAAAAAGAGCGGGGAATTACGATTTTATCGAAAAATACCGCCATTCGTTGGAAAGATTATCGAATTAATATTGTTGATACTCCCGGACATGCAGATTTTGGGGGCGAAGTTGAGCGCGTTTTATCAATGGTAGATTCGGTCTTATTACTGGTTGACGCTGTAGAAGGCCCAATGCCACAAACTCGCTTTGTCACTCAAAAAGCCTTAGCCCGTGGTTTGCGCCCCTTTGTGGTGATTAATAAAATTGATCGTGAGGGCGCACGTCCAGATTGGGTATTAGATCAAACCTTTGAATTATTTGATAATTTAGGTGCTGATGATGCTCAATTAGATTTTCCCGTTATTTATGCCTCAGCATTAGGTGGTTATGCCAGCGAAGATAGTCAAGCACGCGAAGGCAATATGGAACCTCTATTTGAAGGCATTATTAAAAATGTGCCAATTCCTGATGTTGATCCAGATGAACCTTTTCAATTACAAGTCAGTGCGCTTGATTATTCTAGCTATGTTGGCGTAATTGGGATCGGGCGGATTAATCAAGGGCGAATTAAAACCAATACCCCTGTAACGATTATTGATACTGAAGGTGAAAAACGTCAAGGGCGTATTTTGCAAATACTAGGATTTCATGGCTTAGAGCGTATAGAACTTCCAGAAGCTACTGCTGGTGATATTATTGCCTTTACGGGTATAGATAAACTCAAGATTTCTGATACTCTTTGTGATCCTGAACATGTGAGAGCCTTACCACCACTTACAGTTGATGAACCAACAGTTAGTATGGCTTTTCAAGTAAATACTTCGCCATTTGCTGGGCAAGATGGTAAATATGTTACTTCTCGCCAAATTCGGGAACGCTTATATAGAGAATTATTACATAACGTTGCTTTGCGGGTTGAAGATACTGATGATCCAGATAAATTTTTAGTTTCTGGACGAGGTGAATTACATCTGAGTATTTTAATTGAAAATATGCGCCGTGAAGGTTATGAACTTGCCGTTTCGCGTCCAAAAGTGATTTTAAAAGAAATCGACGGCGAACAATGTGAACCCTATGAAAGTCTCACTGTGGACGTTGAACAAATCCATCAAGGAACTGTAATGGAACTCTTAGGCGAGCGAAAAGCTGAATTAGTCAATATGCAGCAAGATGATAAAGGCAGAGTACGCCTAGATTTTCTGATTCCAGCGCGTGGACTGATTGGATTTCGCACCGAATTTTTAACTGCTACCTCTGGAACGGGGCTAATCTATCATGTATTTGAACGTTATGCCCCCGTAAAACCGGGTAAAATCGGGCAACGTAACAATGGCGTTTTAATCTCCAATGGACAAGGCAAGAGTTTAGGTTACTCGCTATTTAATTTACAAAATAGAGGTCGCTTATTCATAGGACCTGGCGAAGAAGTTTATGAGGGCATGATTATTGGAATTCATTCACGCAATAATGATTTAGTCGTTAATCCACTAAAAGCTAAGCAATTAACCAATATTCGCGCTGCTGGTACTGATGAAAACATTTTATTATCGCCACCAATTCGGATGACATTAGAACAAGCAATTGAATTTATTGATGATGATGAACTGGTGGAAATAACACCAAAGCATATCCGTTTACGCAAGCAATTTTTGAAAGAATTTGAACGCAAACGGGCGAAGCGAGCTTAGGCTTTATTGCCAGACAAGTCTATTACAAATATCCCTCATAAAAAGTAAATAAAAACTAGAGATAATAATGGAAGCCAGTGTTTTTAAACCAGAATCCTATATAATAGCAACCGAACCTTATTATGAACCAGTCGGCAGTGAACTAGAACTATTTGAAGCTGCCTACAACAACCAATTACCAGTATTATTAAAAGGTCCAACAGGTTGTGGCAAAACCCGCTTTATGGAGCATATAGCCTGGCGTTTCAAACGTCCATTAATTACTGTATCTTGCCATGATGACTTAACAGCTTCTGATTTAGTCGGACGCTTTTTAATCAGTGGTGGAAATACAGTTTGGGTTGATGGACCATTAGCACGAGCGGTGCGACATGGCGGTATTTGCTATTTAGATGAAATTGTCGAAGCTCGCAAAGATACAACAGTTGTTATTCACCCCCTAGCAGACGACAGGCGAGTATTACCGATTGAAAAATTAGGAGAGATACTAGTATCCCCCCCAGAATTTTGCTTAGCCATGTCCTATAATCCCGGCTATCAAAGTGTACTAAAAGATTTAAAACAAAGTACCCGACAACGCTTTGTTGCCTTAGAATTTGATTATCCAGCACCAGATTTAGAAGCGAAAATTATTTGCAAAGAAAGCGGCATTGAGCCTGCCATATCAGAGAAATTAGTAAAATTCGCCCAAATGACGCGCAATTTAAAAGGCAATGGCTTAGATGAAGGCGCAAGTACTCGTTTATTAGTACACGCAGCAAAATTAATCGTCTCTGGAGTGAATCCAACTATAAGTTGTCAAAGTGCCATAGCCCAAGCATTGAGTGATGACGAAGAAATGTTATTGGCAATTAATGAGCTAAGTGCTTCTTTATTTTAAATGTTAGCAGTAAAAAACCTCCGAAGTTTTTCTTGTTTCCAAGCTCCCGCTTGGGAACGAGAACCAATCACAGTTCAGACAATTATCTGAACTGTGATTTATGTGATTAACTGATAGACTATGATAAAAAAAAACTAATCAAAATCATAGTTAATCATTTAATCACATAAATCACAGTTCAGACAATTATCTGAACTGTGATTTTGGTGATTTATGTGATCGTAGATGCAACATTATTTCCCCCATGTCCAGTCCAATTAGTATGAAAAAATTCACCTTTCGGTTTATCTACGCGCTCATAAGTATGCGCTCCGAAATAATCTCGTTGTGCTTGTAATAAGTTCGCAGGTAAGCGTTCACTTCTATAGCCATCATAAAATGCTAAAGCTGATGCAAAGGCGGGTGTTGGAATTCCTAATTCTATTCCGATTGTTACTGCTTTACGCCAGCCAGCTTCTGCACGTTTAATCTCAGTGGCAAAAAACTCGTCTAGTAATAAAATTTCGAGTTTACTATTTTTATCAAAGGCTTGCTTAATATTGCCCAAAAATCTACTCCGAATAATACAACCGCCTCGCCACATTAAGGCAATTTCGCCATGATTTAATTGCCAACCGTATTCTTTCGCCGCTTCGCGCATTAATAAATAACCTTGGGCATAAGAAATTATTTTGGAGGCATAAAGGGCATCGTGAATGGCAGCAATCGCAGTTTTTTTATCACCTGTAAAAGTCGTTTGCGGAGCTGGAAATATTTTCGCTGCTTTAACCCGTTCATCTTTGCGAGCTGAGACACAGCGGGCAAAAACCGCTTCGCTAATTAATGTTAATGGTACACCTAAATCTAGGGCATCAATGCCTGTCCATTTGCCTGTGCCTTTTTGCCCTGCTGTATCCAAAATTTTATCTACCAGTGGCGCACCGTCTTCATCTTTAACTCCTAAAATATGGCTAGTTATTTCAATTAGATAAGAATCTAATACACCTTGATTCCAAGTAGTAAATACCTGTTGTAATTGTTCAACACTTAAGCCTAAACCTTGACGCAGAATCTGGTAAGCTTCTGAAATTAATTGCATATCGCCATATTCAATGCCATTATGTACCATTTTGACATAATGCCCGGCACCGTTTTCGCCAACCCATTGACAACAAGGCTGTCCATCTACTTTAGCGGCAATGGCTTGGAAAATGGGTTTTACTCGTTGCCAAGCTTCAGGATTACCGCCGGGCATGATAGAAGGGCCATGACGTGCGCCTGCTTCGCCCCCAGATATACCCACGCCTAAAAATAAAATGCCTTGTTTAGCTAAGGCTTGGGTACGACGATTGCTGTCTTTATAATTAGAATTGCCACCATCAATAATCACATCTCCTGCATCTAAATGTGGCAAGATTTGCTCAATCAATTTATCAACCACTACCCCAGCTTTAACCATGAGCATAATGGCGCGTGGTTTTTTTATCGCTGCGACTAATTCTGGAATGGAGTAAGCACCCTGAACTGCTGTACCTTTGGCTGCACCTTTGAGAAAATTCTCAATTTTGGAACTGGTGCGATTATAAACAACGACTTTAAAACCATGATCGTTCATATTCAGGACTAAATTTTGTCCCATCACGGCTAATCCAATTAGTCCTATATCTGCTTTATCCATAATTTTGCTTGCTTTATTTTTGATTTGTTTCAATCCGTGTGTGTTGGAGTCCAAAGCTTTAGCTTTGGGCGACCTGCCAAACGAAGTAAGCGAAGCTAAAGCTAAAGCTTTGGACTCCAAGTTAAATAGAAAAATATTAGAGCTGTTGCCAAATAATTTGCACCCATTGTCTGAACCTTGATTTTAAAGGATTTAAAGGATTTACAGGATTAGGTTAGAAGCGATTGATTAAACAATCCTTACAATCTTTATAATCCTTTGTAATCAAAGTTCAGACAATGGAAACCATTGGTTTTATTTTGCAACACATCTATTATTGATAGACAGTTCGATTAATTAATCTTAATTTGCTGTAACTGACGGATAATTTGCATCACGATTTGATTAAACATATCCTCGCGTAATACTTCTTCTTCTCCACCAGCCGCAAGTACAGCCTCTGGATCAAAACGATAATCACGCAATAAACTAATGGTTTGTTTTCCTAAAATGACGCTATCATCAGCTTTGTGGATTTCTATTTCTACTCGATAATTGAGTTCAATTTCTTCCTGTTTACCAGAAACGGAGGAGACTGAGAGAACTCGCCTATCCACCGTTTCATTGGATAAATAGACAATAACTTGCGCCCCTTCACTGGTAGGCAGAACTTGTAACTTTTGTTCAGTTAGACGAGATTTAAGTTCTCTGGTGATCCGATCAGCGGCTTCTGATTGGATATACACTGATTGGAAATGCCAAGTTAAATCGCCAGTACTGCCACGTAAATGAAAGCCACAGCTACTAATAAACAATAAAATAATAAAAAGTAAAGCTAAACTGCGAAAAGCTATCACTGATTTCATGCTACCACCACATTAACTAATTTTTTTGGTACAACAATTACTTTCTTGACAGTTTTATCAGCTATAAAGCGTTGCACATTTGATTCATGTAAAGCAATTGTTTCAATGCTTTGCTTATCTGCATCGGCAGCAACAGTAATATGTCCCCGCAATTTACCGTTGACTTGTACAACTAAATTCAATTCTTCACGAACTAAGGCAGTTTTATCAACTTGTGGCCATGCAGCATTCATAATCAGCCCAGAATAGCCTAATTTTTCCCATAAAACTTGAGTAATGTGTGGCACAATCGGGGACAGCATAATAACTATTGCTTCTAAAGCTTCTTGTATAACGGCGTTGCTTTGTGGCGATTGTTTGGCTTCGCTTAAGCTATTGAGCAGTTTCATAATCGCCGCAATGGCAGTATTAAAAGTATAGCGTCGACCAATATCATCACCAACTTTAGCAATAGTCTCATGAACTTCACGACGCAAGCTTTTTTCCTGCTTATTTAATTTTTCAATAACTAAAGGCATAGGCGATGACTGTTTGACCGCTTCAATATGCGTTATTACTTGATTCCAAACCCGCTTTAAAAATCTAAACGCTCCTTCTACACCACTATCTGACCATTCTAAAGATTGCTCTGGCGGTGATGCAAACATTACAAATAAGCGCACCGTATCAGCACCATATTTATCAATTAATGCTTGAGGATCAACCGTATTGCCTTTGGATTTAGACATTTTGTTACCGTCTTTAAGCACCATGCCCTGTGTTAATAAACGGCTAAAAGGTTCATTGCCTTTGACTAAGCCTTCATCCCGCATCAAGCGATGAAAAAATCGCGCATACAATAAATGCAAAATCGCATGTTCAATTCCACCAATATATTGATCAACAGGTAACCAATAATCGGCACGCTCATCTAACATACTATTTTTCGCATCTGGACAAGTATAACGGGCATAATACCAAGAAGACTCCATAAAAGTATCAAAAGTATCAGTTTCACGCCGCGCACCTTTGCCACATTGTGGACATTTAACTTGATAAAATTCAGGCAATTGTTTCAAAGGAGAACCAGTTTCACCCATAACCACATCTTCAGGTAAACGCACTGGCAAATCCTGTTCAGGTACAGCTACCGTGCCACAATCAGGACAATCAATCATAGGAATTGGGCAACCCCAATAACGCTGACGAGAAACGCCCCAATCGCGTAAACGATAATTAATTTTTCGTTGTCCCCTATTTCGCTCCTCCAAATATTCAGCAATCGCAACAAAAGCCTCCTCAGAGGTTAAACCATTGAACTGAGAAGAATTAATCAATTTACCCTTATCAACAAAAGCTGCCTCAAGCTTTTCAGGCAATTCGCCATCAATTGGACTAATCACAGTTTTAATCGCCAAGCCATATTTTTGAGCAAATTCAAAATCGCGCTGATCATGAGCAGGTACAGACATCACCGCACCTGAGCCATAACTCATTAAAACAAAATTCGCCGCCCAAACTGGTAAAGCTTCCCCAGTAATAGGATGAATCGCTTTTAAACCAGTATCCATACCCAATTTTTCCATAGTCTCAAAATCAGCTTCAGCCGTACTAATTTTCGAGCATTTTTGAATAAAATCATTAAGTTCACTATTATGAACTGCCATTTTTTTCGCCAATGGATGCTCAGCAGCAATAGCAACATAAGTTGCT
>JALWSU010000299.1 GCA_026993485.1 Thiotrichaceae bacterium
TCATAGTACCCGCAATAGTTGACATACCTGCTACCATGACAGAAAATATTTCACCTCGTGTCATACTTTTCAAATAAGGGCGTATCAATAAAGGGGCTTCTACCATACCCACAAAAGCATTAGCAGCAACGCCTAAGCCTACTGAACCACTGATATTTAAGCTTTTTTCCAGTAAAAAGGAAAAGAACTGAACAATGCTTGGTAAAATCCGATAATAATATAATAGATAAGACAAAGCACTAATAAATAAGAGTAAAGGCAAAGCTTTAAAGGCGAGTATAAACATCAACCCCTCCTTACCCGCTTCAATTTCAAAAGGGGCAGCACCACCGCCTAGATAACCAAACACAAAACTAGTACCTGCTGTAGTCGCAGTTTCTAAGGCAAGAACAACTTGATTCAATAATAAGAAAAAGTGTTGAAAAATGGGTAATTTTAAAAAAATAACTGCGAGAGTTGCATGAATAAAAACCGCTATAATTATCGGTTTAAATGCAATAGCCTGTCTTTCCTCACTGAAAGCATAGGCTATTAATAGAATAATGATTAATCCGAAAAGTGATTGTAGTATTAGCATATACTCTGCACCTTCACAATTTGAACAATTTATTTTGGAACTGGAGTGCAAGGTAACCTTGAACTCCAAACTAAAATATAGGAAAATGCCGAAATTGGTTAATATCGATAATTCAATGCAAACTAACAACAAACCTAACAAGATTCTCAGCGATGATTTTGGTTTGGTTTTTGAGTTCGGTGTAAATGTTGGTATTCTCTCTGGGATTCAACATTTAAGCCGTAACAAGAAAATCTTCTCACAAATTCAGTCGCTTTATAATCAGGAACTAAAAGAACTCAAACTGACTCAAGTAGTTTCTGGTTTACGCAATAAAGCTATCCTAAATGGGGTTGTTGATCCCAATTTGTTAGAGAAAACCGAGACTTTTATCGAATATCTCATTTTTTTAGGTATTCATAAGGGGTTTAATTTTATTATTGAATATTGTCAAAGTCTGCAAAATAACAAAACTGCTAAACCCGCTTTATTATACTATCAATGCGATTTGCAGCAATTGTTTATTGCTGATGAAGCTAAAAGATATGATTTATTAATTCCTAAGCTTAAAGAAATGTTTAAACAATTTGCAGGCCAATTTCCATTATATTTTCAAAAATATCAGCAAACTGGACAATTCTTAAAAGCGGATATTATTATGCTGTTTAAATTGCCTGATAAATATCGTGTGGTTGTGATTGATGTTGGCTTATTTTCGGTAGCTGATATTAGTCAAGTGCCTGATTTCAACGATGTCTATGCTATAAAGCAGCGTTTAATTTCTACTTATAGTTATATGCTGCAAAAAACCGCTTTTGAACATCTCAATATTGATTCCGAGAAAGCCGATCTTCAGTTTTCAAAGGAATTGGCTGATTATTTTGAAGCTTTTTCCAGAAATGATAAAGATAGTTCGAAAATGATTCAAGCTGGTGGTTATACTTATAGTTTTGTGGAATGTCTTAAGAATTTTCCAGACTTTAATGATGATAATTTGGAAGTCAATGTAATTGGATTAACTGATCGTGCTTATAATGCGATGTTTATCACGAATAAAATTGATAGCCAAATTTTGCGACATATTTATCGTGAAAGCAAAGCCCAAAATAAGGGATTGGATTTTTTAGAAAAACGTTCTATTGCGATTCAGTCGGTTTTTAAGGCTATTTATAAGAATTTTACTCATACTTTTAAATTGGGAAAGTTTCGTCAGCCAAAAAATTTAACCGCTTTTTTGGAACAGTTACAAAATTTACCTGCCAGTGGGATTAATCAAATTACTTATACAGAAACTCTCAAAGATTTTCAAAGTACTGCTAATAATGTCCCAAGGGAACTTTTAACCGAACTAGGATTAAAGCCGCCTTTGACATTTCGTGATGCTCATGCTGAGCTAATTATTAAGGCGATGCGTAACGATGATTTGTTACTATTTCTCACTGGGCATCCGGGTATTGGTAAAACTACAGCGATTGTTGATTATATTCTTAAGCCAGAAATTTTATCTGACGGTGTGCTGTTTTTCTATTTTAGTCCTCGTATTCAAGTTAATAATGACATTATTGAAAAATTTAGTCGCTATGAAAATGGCAAACGTGTTATTAAAGATGATAGTTTGCTATGTATTTATTCAAATAGTGCTTTGATTAGTAATTATGCGGGTCAGCCTGTTATTAAGTATGTGTCTAATAGTTGCTTGCCTAATCAATTGAAAATGCCCGCCATTGTTGGTGGGCGACACAGTATTTTAACATTGGTTCCTGAAACTGAAAAAATGCCATCGCAACAATTGCGCTCTAGTCAGGCGAAATCAATTAGCGATAATAAAATCGAACATAGTCGTCGTATACCGACAGGAGTTTTAAGAACTTTGTGTTCCGCTATTTGCACTTTACGCAGTGATGATAAGTCAATACCAAAAAATATTATTGCTACTGCAACAGTGCAATCACTCAAAAAGACGCAATCTGCAACCACTGCTGAACATTTAAAACGTATTTTTGCTGAGGCGGCTCAAGATAAAGATTTGAAACATTTTGATGAGACAAAGTTAGCACGGATGGCTCAAACAAATCGCCATTTAATTTTTATGGTAGATGAACTAATTGGCGATAGTGGTGGCACCGCATTATTCCATGAATTGGTAAAAATGGTTACGACGATGAAATTAAACCAACATTTTAAGGTAAAAATCATTGCCTCGGATGCTTCTATCGCAGGTATAGATGTAATAAAGCAGCATTTATCCAAAGATGAACCTTGCCCAGCTAAAATTTTATATCGACATGTTGATAAACCAGTAGACATGAAACCTTTGTCTTTTCAACAAGATAATTTTAAAGTTCAGCGTTTTAGGCGGGAAAAGGCTACTATTATTAATGCCAATACTTTTCCGGCGGGCGAACTGGTATTGAATTATAAAATCGCCCTTGAAATGGCAACTATGGAGGCAAAAGTAGATTATAATAAAACCTTGCTTTGGATACAAAAAGATATTTTGGAGTTATTGCAGGAGAAAAATGGACAAATTATAGTTTATATTCAAAATATTAATAAAATTAATTCATTAATCAATCTGCTGAAATCAGCTTTGCCAAAGGGCGACTTTGAGGAGTTCAAAGATTATTTGCAAATTCATTCAATTATTCCTGATGAAACCCGCAAGAAAATCCATCAACATAAAAATCAGGTAAAAGTAATTTTTATGACTTCATCTGCTAGTCGTGGGATTACTTTTGCGCGAGTGCGACACATTTTGCTTGAAGTGCCTAAGTTTCAAATTGAAAATAATTTAATGGAAATTGTGCAAACCGTGTATCGTGGGCGTGGCGGTGAAACAGTAGCCGAAAAAAATTTGGAAACTCAAACGCGCTGGTTGAGTTTTTATATTAATGATGTGATTCGCTACTCTGAGTTTTCACAACGAGAAGTACGTTATCAGCGGGGCATTACGGGGGTGATGAATATTATTTTATTACTACGAGCAGCTTTGAAAACTAGAATTACTGGTTATGCAGAAATTGGGCGCAAGCGTGAACTTCGCATTATTCCAGTGGGTGAAAAGCATTTGGATTCGGTTGGCGATTCATTGTTGACAGCAGTAGCACGATTGCTAACTCAAATTAGGCGAGAAGTCAATCGGAGCCGTGATAATGATAAAGCTGGTGTCAGTGATTATGATAATCCGTTAGCGAAATTAGGGGTTGAGATAAAGAATTTGTTTAAAAATACTGAAACTAAAATAGTTAGTAAAAATCTGGCTAAACTCAATAGCTATTATGAAGATTTTGCACAACAAGCGAGGAGAAGCTTTTATGAGGTACTAAATTATGAGTTTGAGCCAGAATCTTATCTAGATGGTGACATATTGACGGTGCCAATCAATAGTAGCGAGGAGCGAATTTATATTACTAAAGATTTACTCATTGCGACAAAAACAAATAAAATAGTTGAAAAAATGGCGATTTTGGCGAAACAAGCTAAATATTCGGAGAGTTTAAAAAAAGAACTGAATAATGTCGCTAAAGAAATTGAAAAGATGCAAAAAGCTAGTGATGAAACTAGTAATAGTCAAGATGTATCTAGTCAAAATAGTAGTGGCAATCAATATCTATCTATACCGCTACCCGTGTTTTTTAAGCCGCAATTATTTAAACAATATTTTAGTATAGGTTCAGAAACTAGGTTTCTTGAAGAAGAAAACGAATTGGAAAGTTTTCGTAATCTATTGGGTAAATATTTATATTTATTATACCAACTGAATGATAAACTCCCATTAGATGGCGGTTATGAAGAGTTCCCATTTTTG
>JALWSU010000300.1 GCA_026993485.1 Thiotrichaceae bacterium
GTGCTTCTTTGATTGCAAAAGTCTTAATTTTTAAAGGTACAGAATCACACCATGATGGCAATTGTTTTAATAAATCAGTTTTTATCTCCGTTATTGACGGAAAAAAATTCACACAAGAACGAATATCGGTTTGGTTATAAATATAACATTTACAATCATTCCGTTTCTGCTTCTGAGATGGCTTGACTAACTTATTTTTTGTAATTTCTAAGTCCGCGCTCTACAGGAGAAGATTTGGAGGATGTTAAGAAGATCGTTTGTAAGTTCTTGCTTTGGGGAAAGATTAGTTTGGTTGAGAACCCTTTCCACCGCTTTGGTTGATAATCCATTCGATAAGCTCGAATCCAAATCTTGCGATTCGGTGGGCAACCATAATCTCGATTTGTTCACCTCGCATTGCGCGTTCCAGGTTTGAAGCCCACGACGCTTATAGTTGAGTCCACTTCCGATGTCTTTGATAATTGAACGTCGCTTACTCCGTTACTTCGTTTCGGCTTTTGGGTACTTGGATTGCATGAAGTTGATTTGTCTTTCGAGGTCTTCTCGCTGTTTGGGGCTTGAGACTCTGCAATAGTATAAGGTGGTGCTGTGCTTTTGTAAACCAAGGTAGGCTTCGACATTATATCGTCGTTGCCTGGATTTGGTTTTATAAGATTCAATTGTTCCATTATCTGCGTAAGTTCTTAGTATGTTTGGGTGTAAACCTAATATTTTACTGGCTTCTCTGCTTGGTAAGTATTTCATCGCCGTGCATAGTAGAAGATTTATTGGCATTTGTCAATAAATTAGGTACTATGTGACAATCGCAATGCTACCATTTTGCCACTACTATCATAAGCGATTAAAATATCATCTATAACCAAAGGCGGCACAATAATACTAGCACTTCCCATTTTATAACGACCAACCAATTTCCCATCTTCGCGCCGCATCCAATGTAAATAGCCTTCAAAATCGCCAACTACAACATAATCATCAATATTAACTGGTGCTGTCACCGCACGAGCTTTAAGTTTTTCTTGTTTCCACCATTCATGCCCCGAATCGCGTTCCAATGCCCAAATATAACTCTTTGTATCAGTTATATAAAGATAGTCATAATCTACACCTAAACCCGCATAAGAAGACAAATCTTTTTCCCATAAAAGTTTTCCTTGAATCAAATCAATAGCAATAGTACGTCCATTAGTACTAGAAACATAAATAGTATCATCTACCAAAATCGGATCAGCATCAATATCAACCATACGTTCTAATTGAGTACGTCCACGCGGTATAGCTACAGGAGCTTCCCATAGCACTTTACCTGTATGCAGTTCCAAAGCGGCTATTTTACCATTATCAAAGCCTGCAATTATCAAATCCTGTTTAACAACGGGCGTACTTGTGCCACGCAAAGTGAGTAATGGAACCCGATTGCGCTCATAAATCCATAAGTTCATACCACTTTGACCATCAAAGGCATATAATTTACCATCAATAGTACGCACTACGACAATTTCTTCACTAATACGCGGTTTAGCTAAGACTTCGCTGGAAACCTGCGCCCGCCAACGTTCACTACCATCAACTTCAGACAGTGCCACCACATCGCCCTTATGGCTACCCACTAATACTAAGCCATTACCAACACCAGGCCCCCCCGATATTTGCACATTAAGTTGTTTTTCCCACAACAATTTACCATCACTAAAATTAAAAGCTCGCACAATACCATTTGGAGAAGCTGTAAACAATTGCTCATTATGAAAGGCTGGCCCAATTTTCGTATAGGCTTCATCACTTCCACCACCAGCATATACAGTCCATAATTTTTCAAAATTCAAATTGGAACTCAATTCCACTAACGGAGCAGGCGGTTCCGAATTATCCTTTTCGCTGCTACAACCACCTATCAAAACTATCAAGGCGTAAAAGTAAAATAATAATTTGCGGTTAAATTTCATAACTATTTTATATTACTAATATAGCATTGCCCGATTTAGTTAAGCACATTTACGCTCCAAACCTGCCAGGTTTTTAAAACCTGGCAGGTTTTCTAGGTGTATTTTATGCAATCGGTTAACGCTATAACAACATTATTTAGTCCCACTTTCTTCTGCAACTGGAGAAACAGGAGAAACAGGAGAAACAGGAGAAACAGGAGAAACAGGAGGAACTGAAGCCGCCAAAGGTATTGTAGGAGGTTTAGCCTCAATAACCGTCTGCTTTTCAGACCCCAAATCATCCAATTTCAATTCTACCCATTGCTTATGTGGACCATCCAAAAACTTTAGCGCCTCCCTATAATCCTTGCGAGCATCCTCTTTATTGCCTTCTTTTAAAGCAATATCACCTCGTAGTTCCGCATAACCAGCTTTAAAAGACCCCTCATCAATGCCCTTAATTAGGTTTTTAGCCTCAGCGATTTTATTTTCGGATAAAAATAACCGTGCCTTACGCAAGCGAGCAATATGCGTTAACCCAGGCAGATCATCGCCATTTTGATCTATAACCCACTGCAAACGAGCATGAGCAGAATTAATTTCTCCAGCTTTCAAATCCTGCCGCGCCAAATTCAAACTTGCAAGAACCGAATAAGGATTATCACTATAATCAGATAACAGCTTTCCCGCAAACTTATTTGCTAGCTTAATGTCTTTTTTTTCCAAAGCTATCATCACCTGCTCATAAAGAGCCGAAGCTATTTGTCCCTGTTGCTCAGTATAGGATTGCCACCAACGCCAACCAGCTAATAGAGCAAACCCTAATACTAAGCCAAATATTATAGAATTACCGTTTTCCTTCCACCATTTTTTTAAAGCTTCAACTTGTTGATCTTCAGTCTCGTATACTGACACAATATTTCCCTTATTTATCAATTATTAATGTTTTCAAATACTCACCCAATTCGGATTGCGCCACTGAGAATTGAGGTCGATTTTCGCGTAAATATTTTAAAGTAATTTCCTGATTAGTCACTTCATTTTCACCTAATACAAGGGCTATTTTGGCCCCACTTTTATCCGCACGTTTGAACTGGCTTTTAAAACTCCCGCCTCCACAATGAGTCAATAACCGCAGCTCTGGCAACAAATCGCGTAAAGATTCAGCCAAACACAAACCTTGTTCTATCACCGCATCATTACCCACCATAAGCAAATAAGCATGAGGACTTTTATCAGCTACTTGCACTTGAGAAAGCAATAAAACTAATCGCTCCAACCCCATTGCAAAACCAACAGCAGGTGTCGGCTGTTTGCCACCAAGTTGCTCAACAAGGCCATCATAACGCCCGCCGGCACAAACAGTACCTTGTGCCCCCAAATTTTGCGTCACCCATTCAAACACAGTACGATTATAATAATCCAATCCTCGCACTAAACGCGGATTAACTCGATAATTCACCCCCGCTTTTTCCAACAAATGTTTAAGTGTAGCAAAATGTTCTAGCGAAGCCTCATCAAGATGCTCCAACAATTGCGGAGCATTCTCAATCAATGCTTGCATTTCAGGATTTTTACTATCAAGAATTCGCAACGGATTTGTCTGCAAACGGCGTTGGCTATCAGCATCCAATTGACTACGACGATCAGAAAAATAACTCACCAATTGCTCACGATAAGCCGCTCTTGCCGCCGCCGAACCTAGAGAATTAATTTGCAATTCTAAATCATCTAAACCCAATCGTCGCCAAAAACGTGCCGTCATCAAAATCATTTCAGCATCAATATCCGGCCCCGACAATCCATAAGCCTCAGCACCAATTTGATAAAATTGCCGATACCGCCCTTTTTGTGGTTTTTCATGCCGAAACATCGGCCCAATATACCACAAGCGTTGTCTTTGATTATAAAACAAACCATGCTCAATCCCCGCCCGAACACAGCCTGCTGTACCTTCAGGGCGTAAAGTTAAACTATCCCGATTACCATACTTATCAGGAGTATCAAGAAATGAAAACATCTCTTTTTCAACAATATCAGTCACTTCACCTATGGAACGGCTAAATAATTCAGTTGACTCCAGCAAAGGTAAACGGATTTCTTGATAACCATAGGCTTCCAACACCTGACGGATATTTTTCTCAATATATTGCAACAAAGGCGTTTCTGAAGGGAGAATATCATTCATCCCCTTAACTGCTTTAAGAAATTTTTTCGACAAACCTAATTCCTATAAAAAATAAAAAACCTAATAAACTAAGACTTACGCATTCACAAACTAAATTTTTTCTATTGGAGTCCAAAGCTTTAGCTTTGGACTCCAAGTAAGTTGAAAACTTCACTCTCGTTCCCACGCTGGAGCGCACTCACTTATACATAAGGGCAACCACAAGGGATTGCCCCTACAAACAATGATGTAGGGGCAATCCCTTGTGG
>JALWSU010000301.1 GCA_026993485.1 Thiotrichaceae bacterium
ATACAAAGCGTGATTATCCTTGTATTCTGAATACCAACCTTGTCTTTAGTCTGATAGATAATCCAGACAATAGCTTTTTAGGTAAAATTTTAGGCGATAAATATTTTGATTTTCGCCCTAAAGAAGAATCATGGGAGAATTTACCACCTAAGCCCTGGAAAAATTGGCTGAGTGCTGATGATGAAATTCTTAAAAAAGAAGCATACATTGCCGAAGCTGCTGTTGTACTAGGTGTATTTGATAACTCACTATCTTTATCAGCGCAGGAAATTTATCAAAAACTGAATACCTCCAATTTACCAGCAACACTTCTACAAGAAGCCTTTGCCTTTGCCCTATTTAATTTCCATGTAGACTTTGATGAGAATCAAGAAACCTTGAATCAATGGAAAACTGATATCCGTATTGTTATCCAGGAACGCGATAACTTAACACGTCGTCGTTATCCGAAATCAGTATTACTCAATCATGGCTATCAATTATTAGAATTAATCAGCAAACAACGTACAGAACGTCCAACACAACAAGAACTAATTAGCGCGTGGGAGAATTTGAATCAACAAGCTACAATTAAACTACCTTTAATTTTTGCGATAGTCTATTGGGGAGAAGCGGCTTATCGTTTAACCGAACTTGGCAAAATGACAGAAGCCCAAAGCTTATTCGAAAAACAAACAGAGGCAATCATAAAACTCTTAAAATACCGTCCCTATTTAAAGAACATCTTGAATAGTGGTTTGTGGCTACATCATATAGGACGACTCGCCTATTATTACGGCGACTTTAGTAGTGCTTTGCAACATTTCAGTAAAGAATTGCGTTTACTTAAAAAAGATTCGGCTTTAAAAGCACGTTTGCAGCGTAACATAGCCAGTGTTTTATCAGATATGGGGCATTTACAAAATGCTAAACAACTTGCAGAAGAATCACTTAAAAAACAACAATCTGAAAATGATCCAGAACTATATAAAACTTTAGGGCGTTTAGGTGAAATCCATGCTCGATTAGGTAAATATGTTCAAGCAATTGATTACTATGAGAAATCATGGAAAGAACAAGAAGAGCTTAAGACTAAAGATGGACAAACAGCGATTTATCTTGGACACGCATATTTGTTAAATGGAGAACTAGACACAGCCGAAAAATGGTATAAACAAGCTGAACTAGCCGATAACAAACAAGAAAAAGATTTTAATCCTTATTTGGTCATGGGAAGAATTGCGCTGGCTTTACATAAATCTCAAGTAAATCAAGTTATAGCCCTTTGGGAATCCAATCAGGATAAATTAGCTGATTTAAGAGGTGAAAAAGTATTACCAGCAGCAGTTAGTGCAACAGGTGTTTATTGCGCTTTACCAAATAAATCTAATTGCAAATTGTTGGAAGAAGCAATTGAAAAGCTGATTAAAGAAAATTACTTTATTGAAGCAATTTATCCATTAATGCTACGTTATGGTTATTGTGGTCCAACATTGACAGGGGCAAGATTTTTACGACGGATTATTGATGGATTAATACCGTGGCAACAGGCGATTAATCAATTAGAAACTGAGAATAAAGACTGGTTTGTAAAATCATCTAATATGGTAGCACCAACACCGAAGTTATTGATTCAAATGCTATCAATAGCATTACAGAATAATAATTGGAAAGCCTTGCAAAATCTTTTGCCGAGAATTTATCCAATGAATTTGTTATATTTAAAAAACTGAATAATTTACATTAATTTGGAGTGTTATAGCACTACCCGTTTGTATAAAATACAGCGTACCAACCTGCCAGGTTTTTAAAACCTGGCAGGTTTGTACTTAACTAAATCGGGTAACGCTATATCGTTCCCAAACTGGTGTTGCCGTGGAGTTTTAAAGACAAAGACCTCCGAGGTTTTGAAAACCTCGGAGGTCTAGTTTTACTTACTTCGTTTGGACTCCAACCAAAAATCTTACTTACTCTTGGATTGCCCTTTAGCTTGTTCTAAAGCTATTTCCTTTAATGCGTCAATAGAATTCTGATTTGAGCTGCCTTCTATAGCTTTTACAGCTAATTCTTGAGCTTGTTTTAAAGAATTTTCCAATTGTTTTGACAATTTATCAATTTGCCTTTTTTGATCAGTAACTTGTTCCTTCAAGGAGGCAATTTTTAATTGCAAAACTTGTTCTTCACTGGCAAATTCTTGAGCGGCTAAATCGGCTTTAATTTTTGCTTGGTGCTTTGCAATTCCGATACCTACTTCTTTAGCCTTTTTAATAGCTTGCTCCAATTCTTTGGCAAATCCTTCTACCTTAGTTTTGGATTCTTCAAATTCCTGCTCTCGTTTTGCTAAGGCTTTTTCACGTTCTTCCCAAGCTTTTTTAGTGGTTTCCTCAAGTTCAGTTAAAGCTTGTTGCTGTTGCTTTTTTTGCGCGGCTAGTTCCTCTTTGAGGAGATTGCGTTTCAGGGTGATAGCATAGCGATATTCAGCTTCTTCTCGTTCTTGGTTCTGTTTATCAAGATTGCGTTGCTCTTGTAAACGTAGCTCAGTTTCTTCTCTTTCCGTTTCTACCGCTTGTTGTTTTTCTAACCAAGCTTTTTCAGCTTCTTCACGCTTTTGTTCCAAGCTTGCTTGCGTTTGTTCTTCGGTTTCAATGTACTTGTTAATCAGTGTTTCTAAGCTATCATCTTGGATTTCAAGCCCGTATAAGTTTTTTAAACGCGCTGTTTCAGTCTCTACAGTTGTGCGAAGTTCTTTTAATGCTGTAGCCTCTACCAGCATATTAGTGGATAATTGACTTAAAGCCAGATTAAATTTTTCACCCAAATTTCCTAAAGTTGTAATAACTTCATTCATTGGGGCTTGGGGATTAACTTCAGCTTTTGTCTTAGTAGCCACCGGTGTTGGTGCTGCGGTTTTCACCTCTGGAGTGGGGGCAATGGCAATTTTTTGCGCCTCTAATTTTTTATAAGAGGCTTCTAATTCTTTATAAGCACTTAATATTTCTGCTTTGGTATTTTTGGAATTAATTCTTTTAATCGGCATTTTGAAATTCCTTGAATGTTGGGCTTAAGCTTGGGCAATTAATTATCAAATTATTGCTCAGCTTTTGGAGCTGCTTTTAGATGCCCCGGAACTGGAGACAGCAGTTTTAGCCAGTTCTTGTATTTGCTGTGAAGCAGCTTCTAATTGCTCAACTAATTGTGCAATTTGGGCTTTCTGCTCATCAACAGTCTTAGATAAAGATTCAATTTGGAGTTCAAAGGCTTTTAATTTACCTTGCCGTTCTTTTTCCAACAACTTAGCTTGGTTTTCAGCTTGGCGGCTAGCTTCCTTAATCCCTTCTTCACGGGCTTTTTTCTTAGCCTCCTCAAGTTCTTTAGGCATTTCCTCAAGCTTCTTCTTATACTCCTCAAATTGCGCTTGATGTTTTTCAAGAAATTGCTCACGCTCAGCCCAGTCTTTTTCCTTAACTTGGCTTTCCTCGTTCAATTTCCGCTCTAAGAGACGTTTACGTTTTTCGTACTCATCTTTCTCTTCAGTCTGTTGCCGCTGAAATTTATAATTGAACTCATTTTCTTCATTTTGACGCTGTTTCGCTAACAGTTTTTCCCGCTTTTTTCGAGCTATTTCCGCAGCTTTTTCTTGCTGCTGCCAAATTTCACGCTGCTTAGCAATTTCTTTTTCCAAAGCCTCATGTTTTTTGCGCTGCTCCTCTTCAAGATTTCGCAAAGCATTTTCATGCTTTTGTTGCAAAATATTCAAAGCTTCAGCTGAGATTTGGATATTCTGCAAAGTCTTGACATGCTGATTTTCTACTTGAATAGCACGTTGGATTTGCGCTAACTTTTCCACTTCGGCAGTCATCTCTTGAGTAAGATTATCAATAGACTGACCAAAATTTGATTGTAATTGCGTAAGTTCCTGAAAAATATTATCGGCACTAAAACTGGTAGCTTGCTCAACCAGTTCCTTATCTTTTTGTTGAGCAGCTAAATCCTGTTTAGTAGCGATTTTAGCGGATTCTATTTGATAATCGGCGCGTAGTTTTTCAAACGCCTTCATAATGCTTTGCGGATCAGATTTAGGCATGTTCATATTCTTTTCCATTCATAGGGTTGAATGAATTAATCTCTATGAAAAATAAAAAATATATTTTAACATATGTTCGCTTTTAATGGAAGAAATTTTAGCTAGTTTTGAACAAAAAAAAGCAAACTCAATGCGAGTTTGCTTTTGATAAATTAGTATAATTAACTGATGTTACGCACTCTCGCTCCCACGCTCCAGCGCACTCCTTTATACATAAGTTTTTAAATAATTGATTTCATTGCGTTTAATCCTGAAACGCCTCACAGGGCAACCA
>JALWSU010000302.1 GCA_026993485.1 Thiotrichaceae bacterium
CTCTAATTCAAAAGGGGCAACCACAAGGGATTGCCCCTACAAACAATGATGTAGGGGCAATCCCTTATGGTTGCCCTAGTTTCTGAAATGGAGTGCGTAACATAAATTATTTAATAACAAGATGTTACGGAGGATAGCAAAAAAAGGCGGAACTATACACCTTATGTTTGTCGCCCTCCGCGACAACCATAAAAACTTGTTTAGGCTGGTATCGGACTTAAAATTTACCGTTGCGGGGGCAGTGTCGGATTTTCACCGACTTCCCATTTAACTTATAATTTCTTATTCTCTTATACACAAGGGCAACCGATTGCCCCTACATCATTGGGGGCAATCCCTTGTGGTTGCCCTAGTTAATAAACTATAAGCACCCAAACAAGCATTTATCAATATAACCAACAACCAAGATAAAAGTCAAAGAATTAACATGCAATACTCAGAACTACTACAATTTGAATACTTAGAAACCGTCATAGAAATTCGGGATGCCAACCAAACCGACAAAGCTCAACAATTAGTTTCAACTTATGTAATTTCCAAAGAAATGGCTTTCCGCCTAATAAATCTCATTTTTATCCAATTAAGATTTGATCAATTATCTGATAATAAAGGACTACTTATTGTAGGTAATTACGGCACTGGAAAATCTCACTTAATGGCAGTAATCTCCAGTATCGCCGAAAATGCCGAACTATTACCAGACTTAAAACATCCACAAGTTGCCCAAGCAGCACAAGCTATTGCTGGAAAATTTCACGTCTTACGCACCGAAATTGGCGCAACCACTATGCCCTTACGCGACATGTTAATGCAAGAATTAGAAACTTATCTAAAAACCATCAACGTCGAATTTCACTTTCCCCCTGCTAATACAATTACCAACAACAAAGGCGTGCTTGCAGACATGATGGCAGCTTTTCAAGCACGTTATCCCGAACAAGGTTTAATGTTAGTTGTTGATGAACTACTTGACTATCTTCGGGCGCGTTCCGATCAACAACTGATACTAGACTTAAGTTTTTTGCGCGAACTAGGCGAAGTCTGCAAAACTTTACGCTTTCGTTTTATTGCTGGACTACAAGAAACAATCTTTGACAATCAACGCTTTGAATTTGTATCCAACTCTCTACGGCGCGTAAAAGATCGATTTGAACAAATCTTAATCACCCGACAAGATATAAAATTTGTAATTGCAAAACGATTACTCAAAAAAACTACCGCACAAAAACAACAAATTCAAAAATACCTAAATCAATTTGCCCCCTGTTATGGCAACATGAATGAACGCATGACAGAATTTGTCGCCATGTTTCCAGTACATCCCGATTATATTGACACCTTTGAACGACTTAGCATTATTGAAAAACGCGAAATTCTGAAAACCCTTGAGCGCAGCGTACAAAATCTAATCTGCTCCGAAATACCAACCAATTCCCCGGGCTTACTCACTTATGATCAATATTGGAAAACTTTACGAGAAAACCCCTCCTTTCGTACCATCCCTGAAGTCAGAGAAGTAATTGACTCAATTCAAGTATTAGAAAATCGCATCCAACAAGCCTTTACCCGCCCCGCCTACAAACCAATGGCAATACAAATTATTCACGCCCTCGCAGTACATCGCCTAACCACACACGATTTAAACGCCCCAGTCGGAATCACCGCCCAAGAACTACGCGACAGCCTCTGCCTATATTTACCCGGCATTAACGAACTCGGAGGCAACCCCGCAGAAGACTTACTCTCCCTTGTAGAAACAGTATTAAAAGAAATCCTCAAAACCGTAAATCGACAATTCATCTCAACCAACCCAGAAAACGGGCAATACTACATAGACTTCAAAAAAAACTACGACTACGATGCCATCATTGAAAAACGTGCCGAAAGCCTAGACAATCATCAACTTGATCGTTACTACTACTCCGCACTACGACAACTCATGGAAGTCTCTGATACCCCCACTGCTGGACATCAAAAATGGGCTTATGAATTAGAATGGCGTTCACACAAAGTAACCCGTCAAGGTTATTTAGTCTTTGGAACTGAATCCAGCCCAACCAGCAATCAAGACAACAGCTTCCGACTCTACTTCTTACCAATTTACTCCAAGCTCAAATCCCAAATCTCAATCATCAAAGCCAAAAATGAAGTCTATTTCCAACTCAGCAAAACCGATGATAACTTTAATCAAATCCTACGTTTATATACTGCTGCCGCTGACTTAATCCCCACATCCTCTGGACATGCTAAAACCATTTACGAATCCAAATCTCAAACCTATCTACGTGAAATCCTACAATGGTTACAAACCAATAAAGCCACAGCATTTCAAGTCAACTATCAAGGCGAAACACGGATATTATTAGAATGGCTACAAGAACAACCAGAAGATTTCCGAATCAAAACTAACCCCGCCCTGTTTCAACCTCATCCCAACCTCTTAGCAAACTTTCGAGATTTAATCGAATTAGTCGCAGATACTTGTTTAGACAACTATTTTTTAGAACTTACCCCTGAATATCCCAAATTTCCAATCCTCGTATCCCATGAAAATTTAGCCCAACTAGCTCAAGAAGCATTACGAGGCATAATTAATCCCAATCGTAGCAAACCCGCACAAGGAATCTTAACAGCCTTATTACTATTAAATCCAGATAACACTATCAACCCCAGCAAATCCAAATATGCCCAAGCGATTTTAAACCAATTAAATGCCAAACCAGCAAAGCAAGTTCTGAATCAAAATGAACTCAACTCCCCCCATCATTTGGAACCTGAATTAATCATTATATTAATCGCAGCCCTAGTTTCCACAGGAGAAATAGTATTAGTTCTAACAAACCAAAGCTTTGATAGCAGCAATATTGCCCAACTTGTAGCAACTCCAATCAAAGATTTAATTGCATTTAGACATTTAGAACGTCCAAAAGCCTTTAATTTACCCGCTTTAAAAGCCCTATTTGAATTATTTCAACTACCCAATTCCAATGATTTAGCCAATGCCCTAACTCAAAATCAAGATTACCCATTACAACAATTGCATAGTAAAATCAATAATATACTCCAACAAATCCTTTACGCCCAACAAGGATTACAACAAGGCTTCAGATTTTGGGGTAAACCAATACTTAGCCAAGCCGAAATCCAACACTATCGCAACGGTTTAAACGAAACCAAAACCTTTTTAGAAACCCTACAAGCCTACTCAAGCCCATTGAAATTTAAAAACTTTAAATACACTGCTGGCGAAGTAACCGCCCAATGGAGTGGCTTAAAAATACTAGAAAACCTGAATCAACTTATCAGGGCATTAACCGATTTAAATCCAAGCATTACCTATTTAATAACAGCAGAAGCGACATTACCACCGCAACATAATTGGCGAACTCAATTAGCAACAATCCGAAACAAATTGCACTCCCAAATTAGCGACATTCGCCAACGCAATCAATCTGGATTTAGCTATCATGCTCAACAACAATTAAATGCCTTACAAAAAACTTATATAAATGTTTATTTTGAATTACACCAACAAGCCCGACTAGGAGCAAACGATGAAATCGTAAAACACCGATTAATCAATGACAAACGCTTATTGAATTTGAAAAAGCTCGCCAAAATTGAATTACTACCCCGCCAAGAATTGAATGAATTTGAAACTCGCTTAAATCAACTACCAATTTGTTATACACTGACAAAAGACGATTTAAGCACACAAACTATATGTCCACATTGTGGCTATAAACCAATTTATGAAGGCAAACCAATTCCAATTAGTCAAATGCAAAACCGATTAGAGGAATTGAGACAAAATTGGACAAACATTTTGTTAAATGAATTAAAGAATACGGCAATTGAACGAGAATTATTAAAAGTCGAAACTCGCCAAATCTTGGAAAAATTTTTACAACAAGGCAAGTTACCAGAAGAAATTAGTGAAACATTTGTTAATGCAATCCAAGAAGGTTTAGCTGGATTGCAGAAAGTCAGGCTAAATTTGGACGATTTACAACAGGCTTTATTAAGTGGAGGCTCACCTGTTACAGTGGATGAATTGCAAAAACGCTTTGTTAATCATGTGAATAAACTTACTAGGGGGAAAAATTTGAAACTGGTTAGGATGGTTTTGGAGTAGAGCAAACCTGCCAGGTTTTTTAAACCTGGCAGGTTTTGAGATTAAGATGGAGTAAAGCAAACCTGCCAGGTTTTCAAAACCTGGCAGGTTTTGAGATTAAGATGGAGTAAAGCAAACCTGCCAGGTTTTCAAAACCTGGCAGGTTTTGAAATTAAGATGGAGT
>JALWSU010000303.1 GCA_026993485.1 Thiotrichaceae bacterium
ATGCAAATCTTTTATCCCCCAAAATCCCAGAGGCAATGGGGCATATTTTGACTGCATCGATTTTAAACGTTGTTTCAAGTTTAATCATTTCTCTGTTGATTATTCCTCATCAAAATAATTCTCAAAAGCAAAGTTTTAAATTACCAAAAATTGCTGATAGTGCGATGGATGCCATTGTAAAAGGTACAAGCGATGGGGTGAAGTTATTGATTAATATTATTGCAATATTAATTGTTTTAGTTGCTTTGGTGAATTTAATTAATCAGGTTTTGCAATTGTTACCCGAATTCAATCATAACGCAATTACATTACAAGGTATTTTCGGCGTGATAATGGCTCCATTAACCTTTTTAATGGGGATTCCTTATACTGAAATTTTGACAACAGGTTCACTAATGGGAACTAAAGTGATTTTAAATGAGTTCATAGCTTATTTGGATTTATTGAATTTACCCGCAGAAGCTTTAGAGGAAAGAAGCCGAATTATTATGCTTTATGCCATGTGTGGATTTGCGAATATTGGTAGCTTGGGGATTATGGTTGGAGGAATGACGGCGATGTCACCAGAAAAACGGGATGAAATTATTTCTGTGGGAATGAAATCGGTGTTTGCTGGCGTATTGGCAACCTGTTTTACTGCGACTGTGGTGGGATTGATGCTATAATTTTAACAACTCGTTCCCAAGTAGGGGCAATCACAAAGGATTGCCCTGTTAAGTTAGTATAGCGTTAACCGATTGCATAAAATACACCTAAAAAACCTGCCAGGTTTTAAAAACCTGGCAGGTTTGGAGCGTAAATGTGCTTAACTAAATCGGGCAATGCTATATTAATTATTCAGGACGTTTACGTCGGCGATTTCTGCGTACAAAAGAAGCATTAGAACGATTGTTATTGCTGCTGCCATCGTTTTTTTTCGCATTTCCCTCTGAAGAATTGGGTTTATCAGCAGATTGTTCAGACTTTGTCCGTGTCCGCCCTTTTGATGAATTGCGTGGGCGTTTCGGCTTATTTCTTATATGTTGACGCGACTGAGTTTCTGTCGGAATACTATTGCTCTTCTCAACCGCTCTTGGTGTCTCTTTATGAAAGATTTTCTGCCAAAAACGTTTTATAAAACCAGTTTCTGGCTGTTCAGTTTTTTGAGGAGGAGGCGGCTCAGTATGCACTACTCCTGTGACAGCAGGTTGATTTTGCAAAACCACTTTTGATTGAGAACTAGAAGCATTAGTTATTGCTTCTTGTTGCGGTTCTTTTATTAATTTATAACTCGCTTCCTTCTCTCGAAAGGATTCCTTTTTGTTATCTCGTATACGTTGTATCTCATATTTAGGCGTTTCCATATGAGGATTGGGTATCAGCATAATATTAATTTTCTGACGCTCCTCAATTTCTAATATCGCCTGTCGTTTTTCATTAAGCAGGTATGTTGCAACCGTCACTGGGACTTGCGCGATAATTTTGGCAGTTTTATCTTTCATTGCCTCTTCTTCTATGACGCGCAAAATAGATAAAGAGAGCGATTCAACACTGCGAATAGTCCCTTGTCCAGAGCAGCGGGGGCATAATATTTGACTAAATTCTCCCAAGGATGGACGCAAGCGTTGCCGTGACATTTCTAATAAACCAAACCGCGATATACGTCCTACTTGTACCCGCGCTCTATCCATTTTTAGGGCATCTTTGATGCTAGTTTCAATTTCGCGCTGATTTTTGTGACTAAGCATGTCGATAAAATCTATCACTACTAAGCCACCGACATCGCGTAGGCGTAATTGTAAGGCTATTTCCTCAACAGCTTCTAAATTAGTATTCAGTGCTGTTTCTTCTATATCTACACCTTTTGTTGCACGCGCTGAATTGATGTCGATTGATAACAAAGCTTCAGTATGATCCAGAACAATACTACCACCAGATGGTAATTTGACTTCGCGTTGAAAAGCAGTTTCAATTTGGCTTTCAATTTGATAGCGGGTAAATAGGGGAACACTTTCTTTATAAAGTTTTACTTTTTCAACATATTGTGGCATTATGCGCTGCATGAATTCGCTAGCTTCTTGGTAAATAGCTTCATCATCAACGATAATTTCATTAATGTCTTCACGCAGATAATCACGAATGGCACGAATAATAATATTACTTTCTTGATAAATTAGAAACGGTGCTTGCTGCTTTTCGGCTGCGGTTTTGATAGCATCCCATAATTCTAAAAGATATTTTAAATCCCATTGGAGTTCTTCGGCGGTTTTATTAACCCCAGCAGTACGCAAAATTAATCCCATACCTTTTGGTATTTCTAAAGTACTCAAAACTTCCCGCGCTTCGTTGCGATCATCTCCTTCAATACGGCGCGAAACCCCACCAGCTCGTGGATTATTCGGCATGAGTACTAAATAGCGTCCAGCTAAGCTAATGAAAGTAGTTAAAGCAGCTCCTTTATTGCCACGTTCATCTTTATCTATTTGTAGCAAGATTTCTTGCCCAACAGAAAGTACATCTTTAATGCTACGCCGCCCAGTTGTTGGGGGATTTTCGCCATCCTCATTATTAGATTGAAAGTAACTGCGAGCAACGTCTTTAAGGGGTAAAAAACCATGCCTTTCAGCACCAAAATCAATAAAAGCAGCTTCTAAACTAGGTTCTATACGAGTAATTTTAGCTTTGTAGATGTTAGATTTGCTTTGTTTACGAGCTATGGTTTCGATATCAAAATCGTATAATTTTTGTCCATCTACCATAGCAACACGCAACTCTTCTGGCTGAGTTGCGTTGATTAATATTCTCTTCATATTAACTTAATCCTTGTCCTTTGAATAACTTTGTTTTGTCGGACTGTTGTTGTGTTGCACAACTTTTTTTATTCTTTTTTTTAGTTCAATAGTTCGGAGCGTTTTTGTAACAAGTTGATTTTTATAGTTATTTTTTATCAGTACGCTTCGTTTACGTCGTTTCGACGTCGGCGGATAAATCTTAATTGTTTGATAATTCAAGATTTATCCGCCGACGTCGAAATGACAAACTCAAAAAACTGTCCGAACTATTGTTAGTTCTATGTTGTTTTCAAACACTTTGCTATAATGCCTTAAATGAATCGATCAATTATTAAACCCAGTGCAGTGACTTATTTAGATATTTCGGCTGATCAAGCCGGGCAACGTATTGATAATTTTTTACATTGCCACCTTAAAGGGATACCAAAAAGCCATATCTATCGGATCTTGCGTACTGGAGAAGTGCGTATTAATAAGGGGCGTATTAAACCCACCTATCGTTTGACAACAGGCGATATTTTGCGTCTACCCCCTTTGCAATATCAAGCTTCAGCTCCTCAAGTGCCAAGTGCAAACCGCAGAAAAGAATTGGCAAATGCTATTTTGTATGAAGATGCCCATTTATTAATTATTAATAAACCTGCGGGTATGGCAGTGCATGGTGGCACTGGCCTCAATGGTGGCGTGATTGAAGGTTTGCGCGCTTTATATCCTAATCTGCCCCACTTAGAATTAGTACATCGTTTAGATCGTGATACCTCTGGTTGCCTAATGGTCTCGAAAAAACGTAGCATGTTAAGACGTTTACATGAGTCGCTACGCAAAACTGACATACATAAGCAGTATCTTGCTTTAGTGCGAGGGCATTGGAATCCACGCATTACTCGGGTAGAGGCTCCATTGCGTAAAAATATTTTACAATCTGGAGAGCGTATTGTGCGTGTTAATGAGGCAGGTAAACACGCAGTTACTCATTTTAGCATTGAACAACGATTTGCGACAACCACTTTATTGCGTGTTCAACCTTTAACTGGACGTACTCATCAAATCCGTGTACATGCAGCCCATCAAAGACATCCGATTGTTGGTGATACTAAATATGGAGATGAAAAATTTAATAAATTGATGCGTACTCAATCTATTAAACGTTTATTTTTACATGCCGAACAATTAGATATCGATTTGCCAGAAATTAATTATCATCTTTCGGTAAAGGCTCCGTTACCAGCGGTTTTACAAGGAGTTTTAAATCGTTTGGAGAAAATGGATGCGATTTAAATTACTAATTTTTGATTGGGATGGTACACTTGTAGATTCACAGGCTCGTATTGTTAGCAGTTTTCAGCAAGCTATCACTCTCGTTCCCACGCTCTAGCGCCGGGCAACTACAAGGGATTGCCCCTACACAAGGGCAACCACAAGGGATTGCCCCTACACAAGGGCAACCACAAGGGATTGCCCCTACACAAGGGCAACCACAAGGGATTGCCCCTACAAACAGTGATGT